>JBKQQQ010000360.1:0-14541 GCA_052144275.1 Streptosporangiaceae bacterium | reverse complement strand
AGATGTTCAGGATCGGCACCGTCTGGTTCGCGATCGCGTCGCTGCTATGCGGGCTGGCCCCGAACGTCGCGGTGCTCATCGCAGCGCGCGCCCTGCAGGGCGTGGGCGGGGCGCTGCTGACCCCGGGCAGCCTGGCCATTCTGCAGGCGTCCTTCGCCGAGGAGGATCGCGGGGCCGCCATCGGTGCCTGGTCCGGGCTCGGCGGCGTGGCCACCGCGGCGGGCCCGCTCCTCGGCGGCTTGCTGATCAGCGCGGTGCCACACGGCTGGCGGCTGGTGTTCGTCATCAACCTGCCGGTGGCGGCGGCGGTGGTGGCCATCGCCGCCCGGCACGTGCCCGAGACCAGGTCGCCGGGTCCGGTGCCGCGGCTGGACATCAAGGGTGCGGTCTGCATCAGCGGCGCGCTGGCCGGGATCACCTACGGGCTGATCGCGGCGTCTTCGTACGGGTGGGGGTCGGTGTCGGTGCTGGCACCGCTGGGCGCGGGTGCGGTGCTGCTCGGCCTGTTCATCGGAGTCGAGGCGACGGAGCCGCAGCCCATGCTGCCGCTCGGGCTGTTCGCGTCCCGGCAGTTCTCCGCGGCCAACGCGGTGACGTTCGTGGTCTACGCGGCGCTGGGCGGGCTGCTGTTCCTGGTCCCCACCGTGCTGCAGGTGGTGCACGGTTACAGCCCGGTGGAGTCGGGCACGGCGCTGCTGCCGGTGACCGTCATCATGCTCGCGCTCTCCGCCCGGTCCGGGAGGCTCGCCGCCAGGATCGGGCCGCGGCTGCAGATGTCCGTGGGGCCGCTGGTGATCGCCGGGTCGCTGCTCTTGTTCTCCAGGCTCGGGGGATCGGGCGACTACCTGACCGTGGTGCTGCCCGCGGCGGTGGTGTTCGGCTTCGGGGTGGCGATCATGGTGGCGCCGCTGACCGCCACCGCCCTGGCCGCGGCCCCGGCGGACCACGCGGGCATCGCCTCGGCGGTCAACAACGACGTGGCCCGGGCGGCCGGGCTGATCGCGGTGGCGGTGCTGCCGGCCCTGGCGGGCATCACCGGGGACAGCTACCTGCACACGGGCGCCCTCGCCCACGGCTTCCAGAAGGCAGCGCTAATCGCGGCCGCGTTCTGCGCCGCCGGGGGAGTGCTGGCCGCGCTCACCATCCGCAACCCGACCCGGGCCGCGCGGGCCGAGGTGACGCCGCAGGACTTCAGCTGCTGCCTGGAAGCCACGCCCCTTCGTGATCAGGCAGTGCGTAGCCTGGAACCCGTAAGGCCCACCGATACAGGGGATACACCATGACTGCCGACGGCACCCTTGCCACTGATACGCCCGTGACCGCTGATGCCGATGCGCTGAAGGCGGTGGAAGAGGCCGCGCGGGCGGCCCGCGGCGCGGCCGCGGGCCTGGCCGACGTCCCCGGCGAGCGTCTCGACGCCGCGCTGGGGGCGATCGCGGACGAGCTGGGCCGCCAGGCCAAGCCGGTGCTCGCGGCCAACGAGGCGGACATGGCGGCGGCGCGGGCCGATGGCGTCACCGGCGCGCTGCTCGACCGGCTGCGCATGGACGAGGCGCGGCTCGAGGCCATCGCCGGTCAGCTCCGCGCGCTGGCCCGGATCGCGGCCGAGCCGTCGCGGCGGACGGTCAGGGAACTGCCCGGCGGCCTGCTGCTCGAAGAACGCCGCAGGCCGGTGGGGGTGATCGGGGCCAACTTCGAGGCCCGGCCGAACGTGGTGGTCGACATCGCCTCGCAGTTCGTCAAGTCTCGCAACGCGGGCGTGCTGCGGACGGGCTCGGCCGCCATCCGTTCGGCCATCGCGCTGGCGGACGAGGTCATCGCGCCCGCCCTCGACGCGGCCGGGCTCGACCCGGCCATGATCCAGCTGGTCCGGGTGCCGGGGCAGTCCTCCGCCCGGGCGCTGGTCAGCCAGCCCGGCCTGATCCCGCTGGTGATCCTGCGCGGCAGCGGGGACAGCACCCGCTCGCTGGCCGCCGAGGCGGCCCGGCACGGGGTGCGCACCATGGCGCACGCCGACGGGGGCGCGGTCATGTTCGTCGATGCCGCCGCCGACCTGCCCATGGCGGAACGGCTGATCGAGGCCAGCCTGGACCGGCTCGGCGTGTGCAACCGGCTCAACCTGCTGCTGCTGCACCCGTCGTTGTGGGAGACCATGGTGCCGCGGATCCGCGCGGTGCTCGATCGCCTGGGGGTGGCCGCGTCGCTGCCGCCGCACTCGCACCCGCTGGGCCACGAGTGGGCGCTGGACCCTGGGCGCGAGGCGACCGTGACGATCGCGCCGGCCGACGGGCCGCGGGCCGCGGCCGTGCTGGCCAACGAGGAGACCTCGGGCCTGG
The DNA here is from genome assembly GCA_052144275.1 of Streptosporangiaceae bacterium. Taxonomy (GTDB): domain Bacteria; phylum Actinomycetota; class Actinomycetes; order Streptosporangiales; family Streptosporangiaceae; genus Palsa-504. The sequence goes on along the minus strand of JBKQQQ010000360.1, from coordinate 12,205 downwards.
CCGCGTCCGTCGTCACCCAGGACCGGGCCGCGGCGGACGAGTTCCTCGGCGCGTACGCGGGCACCGGCGCGTTCTGGAACTCCACCACGCGCCTGCTGGACGGCTTCAAGCTGTTCTCGGTGCCCGAGACCGGGATCAACATCGACGCGGTACCCGGCCCGCGCGGACCAGTGACCTTCCGCGACCTGTACCTGCGCCAGTTCGTGGTCACCCCGGTGACGCCCTAGCCGAGGACGGCCAGCGGCCTCGAGTGCTCGACGCGGTTGTTGACCCTCTCAGCTGGCTCCGCGGGCAGGCACCGGCTCGTAGGTGATCGACTCGAGCGTCATCTCCTCGCCGCCGGTGATCTCGACGTCCTCCCCGGCGCAGCGCGGGCAGGTGGCCAGCACGTCGCTGGTCTCGGCGGCCAGGCCGCAGTCCCGGCAGGTCAGAGTGGCCGGCACCGTGACCAGCTCGACCGTTGCGCCGGCCGCTTCCGTGCCCTCGGCTACGAAGCTGAACGCCTGTTCCATGGATTCGGAGTCGACGGCGTGCCGGACACCGAACCGGACGCGGATCCCGGCCACCTTGCGACCGTCGGCGCGCTGACGCACCGTGGCCAGCACGCCTTCGGCCAAACCGTACTCGTGCATTCCGCTCCTGTTATCTCTTAGGCCGCGCGGCGGGCCTGGCGCCGCTCGATGAGCTCGTCGACCACGGTGCTGATCAGCGCCGCCCGGCGGCTGCTCGATTTGGTTCCCAGCCGGTCCATGGCCGGGGCAGCCACCGTCTCGAAGGCGCTCAGGCCCTCACTCAAGAGCCGTCTGGTCTCCGGGGACGCCCATATCGCCTGGGCCGAGTCCAGCGCGTGCTGCATGCCCTGACGGCCCTGGCGTGTACCCACCAGGTAACCGACGGCGAAGCCGATCACTACTTCCACGCCCCTCACATCCTCTCCGGCGTGCGTAGCCCTTACATTTCACGAAGTTCGAGATAACGCTTGATGTCCGGCAGCGATTCGATCACCAGCGCCAGAATGGCGGCGATGACGGCCGCCTTGATCAGCCTGCTCAGCATCCCTAGCACCTCCTTCCTGGGCTTAGACGTCACTGTCCCTGTGCTGCTTTTTGGAGAATCTCTTCCACCGCCCGCACCGCGTGCGGCAGGGCCTGGCTGACCGGCTCGGACAGGCCCATCCCGGCGCTGACGTCGGCCGGCTCGCAGGCCACCAGCAGGCTGCGCCCGGGGCGGCCGCCGAGCGAGGCGAGCAGCGAGAAGATGGCGTCCGGCGTCAGGCTGTGCGCGTCCATGACCGGGCCGGCCGTCGGGTCGGGCTCCGGCACCTCGACCTCAAGGACGGTGACCGTGCCCGGCGGTTCGCCGCGGGGCGCCGCGTCCACCAGGACGAACAGGTCACAGCCGTCGAGCAGGTCATAGGCTAGGTGGACGCCGCGGATGCCGAAGTCGCGGACCTGCACGCCGTCCGGCACCGGGTGCTCAGCCAGCCGCCTGACCACCTCGCAGCCGAAGGCGTCGTCGCGCAGGAACACGTTGCCCACGCCCGCCACCAGCGTCCGCCCGGTCATGCGCTGTCCTCCGCGTCCGGCTCGCAGGGCTCTACCTCGTCGGTGCTGAAGTACAGGAAGCGCCCGTGCGCGATCCGCACGTCCTCGTCCGGCTGGCCGGCCAGCGACACGGCCAGGTACGGGTTGTCCTCCACGTCGTGCAGGACGGCCTGGACCTCGGCGATCCGCCCGACCAGGAACATGTCCTGCGCGTCAGCGCGGCGCGCCCCCGGCCGCAGCCGCACCCGGCTGCCGCGGCCGATCTGCTGGCCGCCGACGGTCACGGTGTCGGTGTCCGGGGACACCGAGGCATCCGCGTCCGGGTCCCACCAGGGCACCGTCTGCTCGGCGCCCGGCTGCCCGGCGGCGCCTGGCTGGCCGAAGGTCCCTGGCTGGCCGGCGGCGCCCGGGTGGCCGGCGGTGGCCGGGTGGCCGGCGGTGGCCGGGCGCAGCGAGCGGATGGTGCCGTGCAGCCGGGCCATGGTCTCCGCGTCCATGGACTCGACCCGGTCCAGCAGCGCGGCCGCCCGCGGGTCGGTGGCCCGGGCCTCGGCCTTCTCCTCGTCGGAGAGCGCGAGGGTGCGCAGCGTGAGGATCTCGTCGATCTCGGTGCCGTCGTAGAGCTCGCCCGGGCTCTCGGCGGCGAGTTCGGGGTGGTCGTACAGGATGATCGGCGAGGACAGCACGACCTGGCGGCCGCCGCCGGGGTCGGCTAGCACCGGCCAGCCGCCCTCGTTCTGGCACTCGGCCACGGCCGGCTGCGCCCAGATCGGCGGGTCGGTCATCGAGATGAACTCCCCGCCGGAGACGCTGATGATCGTGTGCGCCGCGATCAGCGCCGACGGGAGCGCGTCCTCCCGGCGCTGCGGTACGGGGCTGACCGCGGTCCGGTTCTCCACCCGGACCTGGAGCCGGACCGCGCGCCACGGGCCGGGGACTTCGATCGCCCGCACCGACACCGCGCCGGCCAGCGGCTCCCGGCGGCGGACCGCGTACCGGGGCCCGGTGCCGTCCGGGCCGTCCGCGCCGCCCGGCTCGTCGAGCGGCTCGCGGTCCTCGCCGCCGGCGATGGCGAACTCCTCGACCACGCCGTCGGACAGGAGGGCGGCGCCCTCCGCGGTGATCTCGATCTCGCGCTCCGCTGCCTCGTCCCAGCCCTGGCCGGATCCCTCGGTGGTCCGCCGCTGGACCTGCAGGAACCGCAGGATCACCTGGACGACGGGCTGCCCGGTGTGCTCGAGGACGCATTCGGCCTGGGTGTAGGTGCGCTCCGAGGGGTCGGTGTCGGCGTACCCGGGCGCCATCACGACGCCGAACTGCCAGCGGCTCTGGTTCTTCTGCGACGAGGCCCGGTACGGGTACAAGATGTACCCCTCGTACAAGACGGCGTCGGCGATGCTCCGGACGGCGTCGAGGTTCATGGTGGCCTGGCCCCCGTTCGTGCCAGCCTGGTTCATGGCCGCCTCGCCTGCGCCTCCGCCGGGCCGTCGGGATCCGGCGCCGGAGGCGGCTCGAACGGGCCGCCCGCCGCGGCCAGCAGCGAGGTCAAGGTGGCGTCCCAGGTAGGCAGGGCGTGCTGCGCCTTGTAGCCGGCCAGCGCGTCCAGCGTCTGCCGGCTGCAGCGCAGCCACGCGCTGCCGGGGAAGTGCGCGTCGACCAGGTCGCGCCAGATGGTGACCGGCATCCGGTAGGAGGCCTCGGCGCTCCACGGCACGAGCTCGACCGAGAAGCCCGTCTCGGTGGCGACGAAGATGGTGCCGCTGAACAGCATCAGCAGCGGGATCGTGCCGTCGTCCAGGCCCTGCAGGTAGCGGGCGGAGGCCACCTCCAGGTCGTAGGTGCACGGCACCGGCAGGTCGATCTCGGTCACGTCGCTGAACGAGGGGACCATGGCCGTGACCGTGGCGAGCTGGATCGGCTTGACCGTGTCGGCCCAGCGGGACGTGTCGCCGAACAGGTCGTGCAGCCGCTCCGCTTCGGTGGCGGAGTACCGGCGGCGGTGCGGCTCGATGCGGATCTGGCAGCGCAGGGCGATCGCGTGCACGCGCACGCCGGACCGCTCGGTGATGGCCAGCTGGAACGACAGGGTCGGCGTCACCGCGAACCGGTCCGCGCTCGCGCCGGTACAGCCGAAGATCAGGTCGGCCATGTCAGTGCTCCCGTTCTCCGATGACCGCCCGCTTGCGCAGGCCCGCCAGGAACTCGGCCAGCGCGGCGCGGACCTCTGCCCCGCCGTCGAACCCCTGCCAGAGCAGCCGGAGCTCGCCGACCAGCGAGTAGCACATGTCGATCGGGATCAGGAAGACCTCGTCCGCGGTCCGGTTCACGAAAATGGCCTCCACGTCGGGCGCCATCTCGCCGAGCAGCGGGTGCGTGGCGGCGAGCCGGTCCCAGGCCGCGAGGTCGAGCTCGCATTCGGTGGTCCCGCCCGGGCTCGGGTAACCCGCCACCACCTGGCCCAGCGCCGAGTTGAAGAAGAAGAAGGCCATGGCGACCGGGATCTGCAGTTCGTTCCAGTCGGCGTCGGTCAGCGGCCGTTCCGGGTCGTGGCAGACCCGCTCGGGCACCGCCCGGTACCGGCCCCCGGCCGCCCCTTCGTGGGTGAACAGCAGGTAGCACGCGCGGCAGGCGCAGGCGATCGAGCGCTTGTCGGTGTCGACCAGGTGCCCGTGCCGGCCGGTGAGGACCTCGCCGCACATCTCGCAGTGTTCGGCTTCGGCCGCCGCGTCCTGGCCCTGGCCGGTACCGGGACCTGGGGCCTCGTCCCGGGCCCGGGCCGGGGCAGTCGGAAGCGGCCCGTCGCCGGGCCGCTGCACGAAACGGCGAAGCCCGGTAAGCCCGGGCGTCCCGGGAGTTCCAGTCGTCACCGGGCCCCCTGCAGGCCCGCCGGGCGCCTGGTGATCTGCAGCAGCGCCGGTTCCGCGGGTGCCTCGACCACCTCGATGGCGACCCCGGCGGCCTCCGGCGCCGCCGCCGCTACGGCCTGCTCGATGACCGACCGGATCGTGCCCGCCGTGGACTGGCAGCCGTGGGCGGTGCGCGCCAGGCGCAGGCGGGCGATGCCCGCCTCGTCGAGCCCCTGATACTCGATCTCGCCCGCGTGCGCGCCGAGCTGGGGCAGGACCTGCTCGACGGCCCGCCGGATGCGGGCGCTGGTGTCGAGCGGATGCAGGTCATGGACCAGCAACAGGCTCTCCACCAGCGGATCCGCCACCAGCTTGTCGAGCAGCCTCGGCCCGGATTCGTCCGCGCCGAGGATCTCGGTGATCTGTGCCAGCCCGGCGCCGTACAGTTCGACCAGGCAGCTCACTAGCTCTTCCGCGGTGGCCGCGACCTGCGGCCCGGCATGTGATCCCAGCTCGGCGAGCAGCTCCTCGACCCGCTCGCCTGCCGCCTGCGCATCATGGCTTGCGGCCATTGGGCTCCCCTTTCTTTGTCCCGCTCGCCTCCGGGCGCCTTTTGAGGCGCTGCCTTCCCTCGTCGCTCCTCTGTCGCTCCTCAGTCCAGGCAGCGCCGGCGCCCTTTGGCTCGCGGGACGGGCACTGCCGGGTTCACATCGCGAGGGTCACTCCCGTCGGCGAGTGCGCCGTCTTGAGCACCTTGCCGCCGCCCAGGTACATGTGCACGCCGCACGGCAGGCACGGGTCGAAGCTGCGCACCGCGCGCATGATGTCGATGCCCTTGAAGGTGTCCGGCGGGTTTTCCTCGAAGATCGGCGTGTTCTGCACCGCGTCCTCGTACGGCCCGGGCGTCCCGTAGGTGTCCCGCACGCTGCCGTTCCACGGGGTGGGCGGGTACGGGTGGTAGTTCGCGATCTTCCCGTCCCTGATCACCATGTGGTGCGACAGGACGCCGCGGACCGCCTCGGTGAAGCCGCAGCTGAACGCGTCCTGGGGCACGTTGAACGACTCCCAGGTCTTGGTCCGCCCGGCCCGGATCTCGGCCAGGGCCTGCTCGACGAAGTACAGCGCCACCCCGGCGGAGTAGGCCTGGAAGTAGGTCCGGGCCCGGTCCCGCTCGATCGCGTTGGACAGCGGCTGGCCCTGCTTGTCCACCGGGATCTTCCACTCGAAGGTCTTTTCCGGGCGGGACATGGTCCTCGGCAGGTTGATCTTCACGCTGTGGCCGGTGGACTGCACGTAGCCGCAGTCGACCAGGCCGGCCAGCGCCGTCGCCCACAGCCGGGCGATCGGGCCGCCGCCGGTGTCCAGCGGCAGGAAGTCCTTGCCGTCGAACCAGCGCGGGGACATGGTCCAGCTGTACTTGTCGTCGAAGTCGCGCTTGGCCGGCCGCGGGATCGTGTGCTGGTTCCACGGGTGGCGCCGGTCGACCGGGTTGCCGAGCTCGTCGTGGGTGACGAACATCTCCTTGTCTTCCCAGTCCTCGTAGAACGAGTGGCCGAGCAGGATCCGGATGCCCAGGTTGATGTCGACCAGGCTGGTCGTGACCAGCTTCCCGTCGACCACCACGCCGGGCGTGACGAACATCTTGCGGCCCCAGTCGGCCATGTTCCGGTAGGTGAAGTCGCAGTACTCGGGGTTGTTCAGGCTGCCCCAGCAGCCGAGCAGCACCCGCCGCCTGCCGACTTCCTCGTAACCGGGCAGCGCCTCGTAGAAGAAGTCGAACAGGTCGTCGTGCATCGGCACGACCCGCTTCATGAACTCCACGTAGCGCATCAGCCGGGTCAGGTAGTCGGTGAACAGCTGCACCGTCGCGACCGTGCCCACGCCGCCGGGGTACAGCGTGGAGGGGTGGACGTGACGCCCCTCCATCAGGCAGAACATCTCCCTGGTGAACCGGCTGACCTGGAGCGCCTCGCGGTAGAACTCGCCCTCGAGCGGGTTGAGCGAGCGCATGATGTCGCCGATGGTGCGGTAGCCGTGCTCGCCCGCGTGCGGCGCCTCGGTGTGGTTGGCCTGCTCGAGCACGCCGGGGTTGGTCTCGGCCACCATCTTCTCGCAGAAGTCCACCCCGACCAGGTTCTCCTGGAAGATGTTGTGGTCGAACATGTACTCCGCGGCCTCGCCCAGGTTGATGATCCACTCGCCCAGGTGCGGCGGGCGGACCCCGTAGGCCATGTTCTGGTTGTAGACCGAGCAGGTGGCGTGGTTGTCGCCGCAGATCCCGCAGATCCGGCTGGTGATGAAGTGCGCGTCGCGGGGATCTTTCCCCTTCATGAAGATGCTGTAGCCGCGGAAGATCGACGAGGTGCTGTGGCACTCCGCGACCCTTTTGGCCTTGAAGTCAATTTTGGTGTAGATGCCGAGGCTGCCGACGATCCTGGTGATGGGGTCCCAGGTCATCTCGGTGAGCTGGCTCTGGTCGGCCGCCGGGACTTCGTTTTCTACGCTTGTCATCGAGTCACCACGTCTTCTGGTAGCCGGTGCGGAGTTCGGAGCCCTTCACGCGCCACTTCGGTTCCTTGTCCGCCGTGCGGGCGGTGAAACCGCGGAGGGTACGGATTACCGTGCCGTACATTCCGCTGGCCGTGGTCGATACGCGCGCTCCCGGCGGTTCGTCCATGAAGGGCATGAACTTGTCTGGGAACCCGGGCATCGTGCAGGCGATGCAGATGCCGCCCACGTTCGGGCAGCCGCCTACGCCGTTGATCCAGCCGCGCTTGGGCACGTTGCACTTCACGACCGGACCCCAGCAGCCCAGTTTGACCAGGCACTTAGCCGAGCCGTACTCGGTGGCGAATTCGCCTTCCTCGTAGTAGCCGGCCCGGTCGCAGCCCTGGTGCACGGTCGCCTCGAACAGCCACTTCGGCCGCAGCGCCTCGTCCAGCGGGATCATCGGCGCCTGCCCGGCCACCTGGTAGAGCAGGTACAGGATGGTCTCTGATAGGTTGTCCGGCTGGATGGGGCAGCCGGGGACGCAGACGATCGGCAGCCCGGCCTTGGACTTCCAGTCCCAGCCCAGGTAGTCCGGTACGCCCATGGCCCCGGTCGGGTTGCCGGCCATCGCGTGGATGCCGCCGTAGGTCGCGCAGGTGCCCACCGCGAGGATCGCCGTGGCCTTGGGGGCCAGCCGGTCGAGCCATTCGTTGGTGGTCATCGGCTGCCCCGTCGCCGGGTTGTTGCCGAAGCCGCACCAGTACCCTTCGGACTTGATCGCCTCGTTCGGGATGGATCCCTCGACCACCAGGACGAACGGGTCGAGTTCACCCCGGTCGGCCTTGTGCCACCACTCGATGAAGGTGTCGGCGCCCTGCTCAGGGCCGCATTCGAAGTCGATCAGCGGCCAGTGCACGGCCACCTTGGGCAGGCCCGGCAAGGCGCCGAGCGCGATCTCCTCGATGCTGGGCTGGGTAGCGGCGGTCAGTGCCACCGAGTCCCCGTCACAGCCGAGGCCCCCATTCATCCACAGGATATGTACGACCGGCTCCTCCGCGGCCTGGGTCATAGCGCCACCCCTTCGTTAGGTGGCCCGTATTGACGGGCGCCCTGGTTAGGTCACGCGCGAGCGGTACGCGGGGCGTCGAGACTCCGGACCAGGCCGGCCGATCTCGAACCCGCGCCAGGATCGCGCCGGTGCATGCTGAGGCCCCGAGCCAGCCGCGCGCCGACACGGCCGGGAGTGGGGAAATGCGGTTTCGCTGGGCCACGCGAGACCATTCTCGGCGTGCCTCAGTAGGACACCGGCGAGATGCGCCGGCCGCTGACCGCCCATCACATGCTCACAATAGGCCGGCGGATGGCAACCGGGCCATCACCGGTCCTGACAGACTATTCCTGCCCTGGTGAGATCCGCAAGACACAACAGTCGCCTTAGTGGACACAACTGTCTATCGCTTCCGGGTCGTCTCCGGAGACGTTTTACACGTACCCTCATGTCATACCCCGGTGACTGCGCGCACCGGGCGGTTTACCGTAATCCGCGCGAACCGGAGGGCGGCGATGAACAGGCCAACCGACTTGACCAGCGACAACATCGAGGTAGTACCCGTCGTGGTCTTGTCGCAGACGTTTCCCGCGCGCCCATCCTCCATCCCGGACATCCGCGACTTCGTCAAGCGCTGCCTGGCCCAGTCGCCGCTGTCCGAAGAAGACAACCGCGCCGTGGGCGCGACCGTCGCCAACGCGCTGCTCGAGGCGGCGGGTTCGACCGGCGCGATCAACGTCTCCTTCCGGATCTTCCCCGACCACGTCGAGGTCGACGTGCTGCGCTCGGGCGCCCAGGTCAGCACGCCCGCGGGCCTGGACGCGCTGGCCTCACTGCTCAAATCCCAGGCCTCGGGCATGGAAGCCGCCGCGACCGGCCGGGACGGATCCTTCGCCGCGCACAACGGGTCCGACGAGACAGCGTTCGCCGACTGGATGGCCGCCGCACTGCGCCGCGAGGGCATGACCATGGAGGTAGCCGCCCGCCAGCTCGGCGTCTCGGTGAAGACGGTCAGCCGCTGGGTCGGCGGCGCCACCGAACCCCGGCTGCGTGACCTGCGCCGCATCCGTGAGCTCTTCGGCGATTTCCCGCTGCCCTAATCCAGGCTAGCTTACGGTCCCGAGGCGTGCGTGATTGTCCTGATGCACGCGTAACTGCTCTGGCGCATGCGTGTCGTCCTGATGCGCGCGTGATTGTCCTGACGTATGCGTGTCGTCCTGGGGCACGCGTGTCGTCCTGACGTAAACATGTTTTAGCCTAATGCAAAAAAGCGGTCATTAATGGTCATGCTGCCTTCCCGCCAGCGTGGCCGTCGCCGTAAACGCCGTGGCGTGGTGCGACCGATGGCCCGTAATCCGACATCGTGTGCGGTTACAGCTTGTTGGTGTCGGTTGTGGGTGTCATCGCGGCCTGCTGAAGTCCACCTGCACGGCATGGCCGCACGGACATCGGGTCATAGCGGCGTCAGCCCGTGCAGGGGGAAGACCGCGTTGCGGGTGGCCATGATGGCCTGATCGACCGGATCGGCTGGGTCGTAGCCGGACTCGAACGGCTCGAACTCGGCCGGTGCCCCCTCTGTCATCTGCTCGGGTGCGGTCAGGCCGGTGCGCCACACCACGTAGTCCCGCCACGGCGCGGGCGTGGGCGCGCCCGGGTCGATCGGCTGGCCTGCGGCCTCGGCGAGAAGGTGCGTCCAGGTCCGCGGTACGACGTGGACCAGGTCATACCCGCCGCCGCCGGTGGACAGCCAGCGCCCGCCGGCCAGGTCGTGGGCGAGCGCGTGGATCGCGGCATGAGCGGCGCGCTGGCCGTCGATGCTCAGCTCCAGGTTGGCCAGGGGATCCAGCCGGTGCGTGTCGGCCCCGTGCTGGCTGACCAGGATCTGCGGCCGGAACTCGCGCAGCAGCGGCGGGACGATCGCGTGGAAGGCGCGCAGCCAGCTGGCGTCACCGGTCCCGGCGGGCAGCGCGACATTGACCGCTGACCCCTCGGCACCGGTCCCGCCGGTCTCGGTAGGCAGGCCGGTGAAGGGGAACAGGGTTGCCGGGTGCTCGTGCAGGCTGATCGTCAGCACCCGCGGGTCGGCGTAGAACGCGGCCTGCACCCCGTCGCCGTGGTGCGCGTCGATGTCCACGTAGGCGACGCGCTCGGCGCCGTGTCCCAGCAGCCAGGCGATCGCGATCGCCGGGTCGTTGTAGACGCCGAACCCGCTGGCATGCGCGGCCATGGCATGATGCATGCCGCCCGCGATGCTGGCCCCGTGCTGGGTCGAGCCTGACCACACGGCGCGGGCCGCGGCCAGGGTCGCCCCGGCAACCAGCGCCGACGCCTCGTGCATGCCGGGGAAGACCGGATTATCCGCGGTGCCCAGCCCGAACATCCGCGCGACTCGGAGCTGGGTCCCCTCCAGGCCCTCGCGGGCATCGGGGTGCTCAGCCCAGCGGCTGACCGCCTTCACGGCCGCGACGTACGGCTCGTCATGCACAAGCCCCAGGTCCGCGTCGGCGGCCGGGGCTGGAACGGCCAGGGTCACCCCGGGCAGACGCCACAGCCCGAACTCGTGCGCAAGCCGCATCGTCAGCTCCACCCGCACCGGTGCCATCGGATGCCCCGGCCCGAAGTGATAGTCAGTCAGCCGCTCGTCCCAGGCCACATGCAAGGTACAAGTCATCTGCCACGACCTCTCTGCCGCCGCGGGCTGGGTACGAGGGGCCAGCCCCGGTGTGACCCCGGCAGGGGATCGCGGCGGCGTTCGTCAGGGGCAACTCTCCGCTCCGCGTGGTCCTGGGGTAGCAGGTCAAGCGGAACCCTGGTTGGCATACGCCTGGTTCCTGGTCTGCCCTCGTCTTCTTCGCAGGCGCCAGATCTCCGGGGAGCGGTCGCCGGGTCAAGGTCGCGCAGCGATGCCGAAGGTGCCCTTGAGGCGGCGGCTGTGACCGGGACACTGATACGTCGGGGAAGACGGCTGTGCGCGGCTACCGGCTGCGTGCCGTGAGCCGCTGTGATCCGTCTGCCCTGCCTGGCATGGGGCCCGGCTGCCCGGCGGAGGGCGAATCAGGCTGATGGTGATCGAACAGCACATTCCTGAAGTCCCGGATCGCCAGGTCCAGCTCGCCGATGGCGTCCCGGACCTTCGCGGCCCCAGGATGGTCGCCCATCAGCCCCAGTGCCGTTTCGAGAGCGAGCCCCGCGGAGAACAGCCGGTGCACCACGATGTCGTTCATGCCCCCGGCGATGCGGTCGTGATCCTGCACCAGGCGCAGAGTCACCTCCGCCGAGTCCCCTGCCCTCCCAGGCGGGGGACGGCTCGCCGGCCATAGGCGCGGCTTGTCCAGTTCGGTTATCACCGCGTGGCAGGGTGCGGTTGATGAGGTATGCATCGCTGGGGCACCTTGGGTCCTAACCGGCCGTGACTGGCCGTGCCGCCAGGGTCCAGGACGACGCGGGAGCCTGCACCCTTGCAGTGGCCCGGTGCAGGCTGTTTGCGGACACCTACTACAGAGAGCTTACGTCGGCGTCCTCTTCGTGGCCATCGTCTCGGCGGCCGCGTTCTTCATGCTGAATCGCCGTGCAGCGGCACGCCTTTGCGGTGCTGCTCCAGGTCACTGGGATTGACACCCTCGGCGCGCTGCACAGCCGCAGCGGGTCGGCGATCCTCGCCGAGGCCGGCGGCACCGCCTGGTGGCATTTCGCGCCGGTAATCGCGTGGGGCCTGACCAGGCCTGAGCCCGGACAACGCCGCGGCCAGGACGAGGACGGCCCTGCACCCAGGCTGTGATCCCGGTATGGCCCGGCCGCACGCACCGCTGGCTGTCCGTGCGCTGCGGCGTGCTCAGCGCAGCCGGCGCAGGAAGGGATCCCTGGGCTCTGCCGGGCTGATCCGTACCCGCACGTCCACGCACCAGATGCCGTCCGGCCGGGCGAGGACGGGATCAAGATTCAGCTCGCTGACCTCAGGAAGATCATCAGTAAGCCGGGAGACCCGCAGCAGCGCGTCCGCGAGCGCGGCGGTGTCCGCCGGCGGCACGCCCCGGTCGCCGGCCAGCAGCGGCGCGGCGCGCACCGCGTGGATCATCTCCTCGGCGTCGGTATCGGTCAGCGGGGTCAGCCGGGTCACGTGATCGCCGGGCACCCCGGTGGTCACCTCGCCGGATCCGAATACCACAAGCGGCCCGAACACGGGCTCCTGCACCACGCCGATCATCACCTCGACGCCGCCTTCTAGCATCGGCTGGACAAGCACCCGCTGCAGCCGCGGCCCGAGGCCGGCTGCCAGC
>JBKQQQ010000359.1:0-29440 GCA_052144275.1 Streptosporangiaceae bacterium | reverse complement strand
GGCAAGGACAATTTCGCCGCCGACCGCGCCGCGGCCGAGAAGCTGACGGAATCGCGGCTCGACCCGAGACGGCTCGCCCTGGCGAACCGCGGATTCCTCCGCCGCGCCGTTCGCTTCCTCGCCCAGCAGGGTGTCTCCCAGTTCCTCGACCTGGGCAGCGGTCTGCCCACGTCACCCAGCGTGCACGAGGTGGCGCGCGATGTCCTTCCCGCCGCCCGCGTGGTGTACGTGGACCACGACCCGATCGTGGTCGCCCACAATGACGCGCTGCTCGCGACGCGAGACGGCGTGAACACCATCCGCGCGGACGTGCGCGCCCCGGACGCTGTGCTCGGGCACCACACGCTCGCCGCGTGCCTCGACTTCAGTCGGCCCGTCGCGGTCCTACTGCTGAGCGTGCTGCACTTCATCAGCGGTGACGAGGATGCGCCCGGGATCATCGCCAGGTTCCGGGAGCGGATGGCGCCGGGCAGTTACCTGGCCGTCTCGATCGGCACCTCGGACGGCGCCGACCCGGAGATGCTCGCCGAGGCCACCACGACCTACGCAGGCGCCCGGATGCCGTTCACGCTCCGGTCGCGCGCCCAGATCATGGACTTGCTGGACGGATTCGACCTGGTCGAGCCCGGCCTGGTCCCGCTGCCGGAATGGCGGCCGGACTTCAACACCGACCGTACGCCGCTGAAGGGTCCCACCCTGGGCGTCGTAGCCCGGCTAGCGGCCTAGTTCCCGCCCCGCCGGGCCTACCCTTCAGGAACTCCCGAATACGCGACTTCGTGTACCTGGCGTCATGAGCCGCAGATGCGCCGGCAGTAGGCGGCCAGGGTACCGAGGACCTCAGTTGAGGAAGTAGCTGCTGCCGCCGGACTCGGGGTCGGTGACCATGGCGATGACCGTGACCGTGCCGGCGTTGGCGAAGGTCAGCCGCAGCATGATGTCCTTGCCGTCGTGCATGGCGCCCGCACCGGTGATCAGCAGGTGGGACGAGTCCGGGTTGAGCAGCGTCATCGTGTTAGCCGGAATGGGGATGTCCGGCACGGTGTGCATGGTCAAGATGCCCGCGTGCCGCGCCACCGGGGCGCGCAACTGGACCGTGCCGCCCACGCTGGTCTGCACGGAGATCAGCTTGTCGGCCCGGCCGTTGTTGCGGATGTCCAGGTACGCGACCGTGGTACCCGGTGTCGTCGGCTGCGGCACGTACGCGCTGGCCACGACGATCGACGACGCCGCGCTGGCCGACGCGCACCCGGTCACCACGAGCGCCGCCAGCAAGACCGCGCCCGCGATCCCCAGGACCGACCTCAGTCTGCGCATAGTCACAGGCTACCGCCCGGTCAGCCGCGTTCGACGGCGGTGCCCAGCAGGCCGAGCGGAGGGGAGCCGAGGTCCAGCATCGCCTTGTGGAAACGCTGCAGCGTGAAGCCGGCGCCCCAGTCCTTCCTGGCCCGTTCGCGCAGCTTGAGGATCTCCAGCTTGCCCCAGGTGTACCGGCCGTAGGTCGGGTCGAAGGTGGCCCGCCGGGCCTCGGACAGCGCCGCGGACCCGGACAGGTGGGTATCCGTCTCGAACCGGCGTGCCGCGTCCTCGATCGTCATCCCGGCCGTGTGCACGCCGATGGAGCACGCCAGCCTGGTCACCCGCACGAGCGCCTCCAGCCAGATCCCGATCGCTATCCGCGGGTCGTCGGCGCCGAACCCTTCTTCCACGCAGAGTTCCTCACCGTAGTGCGCCCAGCCTTCGACGAACGCGCTGGATTGCAGCGTGCGCCTGACCTCCGAGGTCAGGTGGCGCAGCGCGCGGCCGTGCGAGAAGTGCCCGGGCGCCACCTCGTGCACGGTAATGCCGGGCAGCGTCGTGTGACTGAACACCTCCAGCCACTCCTCTTGCTCACGTTGCGGCCAGGATTCCTCCGGCGGGGTGATGTGGTACCACGATGGGCCCTCCGGCTCCCCGGGCGCCGCCCAGGACATCATCGCCATCGCCCACCGCCGTGACTCGGGCGCGAGACCGACCAGGCACACGCCGTCGTGGTAGGGGACCAGGTCATGGTCGCGCGTGAACTCGATGGCCCGTTCGGTCCACAACCGGGCCGCGTCGATCACCCCGGCGCCGTCGGGGTGATCCCGGACCAGGTCGCGGGCCACGTCGAGCGCGGGCCGCCCGGGTTCGAGCCGGGCGCACCCGTCGGCTAGCAGGGCGTGCAGCCGGTCCCGTTCGGCGTCGGCCTGCTCAGCCAGCCTGCCCAGGTCGACCGGCATCGCCTCGGCGCTGCTCATGAGGGCGGCGAGCCCGTCGCCGCCGAGCGCCGGATCGGGATCGCCGTCCGCCGCCGCGCGTTCCACGTGCGCGACCAGGCGCGCGTGCGCGGCTCGCGCGGCCGCCAGGCCGGCCTGGCCAGAACTGCCGGGTCCCGCGGTGAGCCCGGCCGCCAGTCCGCGGATGCCGCCGAGCAGCGCCTCGGCGACCGGCGCGCTCACCTGGTCGAGTGATTCGATGGCCGCGTCGGCGACCCGCGGCCAGGCGGCGAGGTGCTCGGCCCGCGCGGCGTCACGTTCCTCCCGGGGGGCGTAGTCCTTGTCGTAGCAGGCCAGGTCGAGCTCGCCGAGGTGCAGGATCGGGTTCCTGCGGTGCAGTTCGAGCTCGGCGTAGGCGACCCGTTTCTGCTCCTCGGCCGCGGACAGGTGAGCCTCGTCGTGCGCGTCCGCGGGACGCTCGCCGCCGGCCCGCGCCGCCGCCAGCCGGGCCAGCCCGGCCCGGACGCCCGCCGGGGACAGGTCCTGCGGCTTGCCGTCGTACTCGTGCCGGCCTGCGTATTCGCGTACCTCGGAGACGTCGAGATCGCAGACGGCGCGTACCCGCGGGGAGAGATCCATGCGGCCGACGTTACCTGAGGTGCTGGCCACGGGAGACCTGCCACCCGCCGCCCCGCCAGCCGACACACAGGCCGCCCCGCCGCGGCTTGATGAGAAGATCGGGTCATGGGCGACATTCCCGAATTCACGACCAGGCCCGAACTGGCGGGCACGTTCGGCAT
Source organism: Streptosporangiaceae bacterium (assembly GCA_052144275.1). Classification (GTDB taxonomy): domain Bacteria; phylum Actinomycetota; class Actinomycetes; order Streptosporangiales; family Streptosporangiaceae; genus Palsa-504. The sequence goes on along the minus strand of JBKQQQ010000359.1, from coordinate 26,406 downwards.
GGTGGCCTCGACGCACTGGCTCGCCTCGGCGGCCGGGCTGGCCGTCCTCGAGCACGGCGGTAACGCGTTCGACGCGGCCGTCGCGGCCGGCCTCGTGCTGCAGGTGGTCGAGCCGCACCTGAACGGCCTCGGTGGTGAGGTCCCGGTCATCGCCCATCACGCCGGCCGCGGCGAGACCTTCGTGCTCTGCGGGCAGGGAACCGCGCCGGCCGCGGCCACCCCGGAGGCATTCGCCGGCCTCGGGCTTGACCTCGTGCCCGGCAGCGGGCTGCTCGCTGCCTGCGTGCCCGGCGCGTTCGGGGCCTGGATGCTGCTGTTGCGGGAGTACGGCACCCTCCGGCTGCGGGAGGTGATGGGCTATGCGATCGGGTACGCGGCCGGCGGCTACCCGCTGCTGCCCGCGATCAGCTGGGGCATCGCCAGCGTGGCCGAGCTGTTCCGGGACCACTGGCCGAGCTCGGCCGAGGTCTACCTGCCGGACGGCCATGTGCCCGCCCCGGGCTCGCTGTTCGCCAACCGCGCGCTGGCCGCCACCTACCAGCGCATCCTGCACGAGGCGGAAGCGGCCAGCCACGATCGCGACGAGCAGATCGAGGCTGCCCGGCGGGTCTACTACGAGGGTTTCGTCGCCGAGACGATCGCCGCCTACGTGGCCTCCACCGAGGTCATGGACGTGACCGGCCGGCCGCACCGGGGGCTGCTGTCCTATGCCGACCTGGCGGCCTGGCACCCGCGGCTCGAGGAGCCGCTGACCTATGACGTCGGCGGCCTGACCGTGTGCAAGACCAAGCCCTGGGGGCAGGGTCCGGTGTTCCTGCAGCAGCTCGCGCTGCTCGACGGCTTCGACCTGGCGGCCATGGGTCCGGGCACCGCGGACTACCTGCACACCGTGACCGAATGCGGCAAGCTCGCGTTCGCCGACCGGGAGGCCTGGTACGGCGATCCTGACTTCACCGACGTGCCGGTCAAGGCGCTGATTTCCGGCGAATACGCCGACGCCAGGCGCCAGCTGGTCGGGCCCGAGGCGTCCGCCGAGCTGCGCCCCGGCGCCCCGGACGGCAGGCCGCCCCGGCTGCCGGGCTTCGCCACCGGCACGGTCACCGGGAACGGCGACGACGGGAGCGTGGCCCCGAGCCTGGACGTGGAGCCGCCCGCGCCGCGGCTGGACCCGGGCACCGGCGAGCCGACGATGCGCACCAGCGGCCCAGCCGGACCTGACCCCAAGATCGCCTCGAGCTACCGGGCGGGCGACACCTGCCATCTCGACGTAGCCGACCGGTTCGGCAACATGGTCTCGGCCACGCCGAGCGGCGGCTGGCTGCAGTCCTCGCCGGTCATCCCAGGCCTCGGCTTCTGCCTCGGCACCCGGGCGCAGATGTTCACCCTCACCCCCGGGCTGCCCGCCACGCTCGCGCCGGGCAAGCGGCCGCGCACGACGCTGACCCCGAGCCTCGCGCTGCGGGACCGCGAGCCGTACATGGCGTTCGGCACGCCCGGCGGTGACCAGCAGGATCAGTGGTCGCTGCTGTTCTTCCTCAACCACCTGACGTTCGGCATGAACCTGCAGCAGGCGATCGACTTCCCGTCGTTCCACTCCGCGCACATGCCGTCGTCGTTCTACCCGCGCCAGGCGCAGCCCCGCGTGCTCGACGTCGAGTCGCGGGTCGGCGCTGGAGTGATCGAGGAGCTGCGGCGCCGCGGCCACCTGGTCAACGTCCGCCCCGCCTGGTCGCTAGGCCGGGTCAGCGCCGTCGCCCGGCGCAACGGCATCCTGTACGCCGCCGCCAATCCCCGCGGCATGCAGGGCTACGCCGTCGGCCGCTAACCCACCAGCCCCGACCTCGAACCGTTACCGGACGTTAAATATTCAGTCTCGATCTGTTCACTCAGACGACCTCAAGCGCAGCGTGTCACCGGGCAAAGGATGACGCATGTCATGGGAGGTTCCTGAGGGACGGCACTACCGGCCCGGCCGGCCCGATGGTGGTATGGGAGCACCGGGGATCGGGCCGGAGAGACCGGCCGCGTGAAGTCCGAAACAGGGGAACTAGATGAGCCACTATGGGACGGGTTACGGCGCTTCCGATACTGACGGAGGTGGCTCAGGTTACGGCAGTGACACCATCTATAAGAGCCAAGACAGCCGGGACGACTACGCCAGCACCTCCGGCTACAGCACCGTAACCAGTTACGGAGCCAGCCGGGGCGGCGCGCCGGTGGTCTCGTTCGAGAATGTGTCCAAGCACTACGGGCGGCTGCGGGCCGTTGACGGGCTGACCCTGGACTTGCGCCCCGGCGAGACCGTCGCCCTGCTCGGCCCGAACGGCGCGGGTAAATCCACCTCACTTGACATGCTGCTCGCGCTCCGCAAGCCCACCAGCGGGCGGATCACGATGTTCGGTTCTGACCCGTACCACGCGGTGAAGTCCGGCCGGGTCGGCGCCATGCTGCAGTCCGGCGGCCTGATGCCCGAGGTGACGGTGCGCGAGCTTGTGACCTTGGTGACGAGACTGCACCCAAAGCCGGAACCCGTGGAGACCACGCTGAAGCGGGCGGGCATCGTCCAGTTCGCTGACCAGCGGGTGGACCGGCTGTCCGGCGGCCAGACCCAGCGGGTCCGCTTCGCGCTGGCCATCTGCGGCAAGTCCGAGCTGATCGTGCTGGACGAGCCGACCGCGGCCATGGACGTGGAGACCCGCAGGCTGTTCTGGACCAGCATGAAGGAAGAGGTCGCCGAGGGCCGCACCCTGCTGTTCGCCACCCACTACCTGGAAGAAGCCGACCAGGCCGCGGACCGGATCCTGGTCATCAACCGGGGCCGGCTGCTGGCGGACGGGACGCCGGCCGAGATCAAGGCGCGGGCCGGCGCCAGGCGGATCTCCTTCCGGCTGGACCGGGTAGACGAGCCGTTCCTGCTCGGCCTGCCCGGCCTGGTGAACCTCGAGATCAGGGGCGACGTCGCGCAGATCCAGTCCAGTGACTCCGACGCCACGCTGTACGCGGTCCTGGACGCGGGCTACCGGCCGCACGAGATCGAGGTCACCAGCCTCGGTCTCGAGCAGGCCTTCGTGGTCATCACCGCAGAAGACGACGCGACCAACGGAAACGTACACGCAGGGGAGACGATCTGAGATGAGCGGCACACTGGCCCTGGCGAAGGCCGAAATATCAAGGCTCCGGCGGAACAAGCGCTACCTGATCTTCACGGTCGCCCTCCCGGTAATGTTCTACCTAATCTTCGGGAAGCAGGGAACGACCGGAGACGGCGTCGCGTTCGCGGCTTTCTACATGGTCGGCATGGCCTCGTTCGGCGCCTTCAGCGGAGCGTTCAACAACAACACGATCCGCATCTCACAGGAACGTAAGGACGGGTGGATCAGGCAGCTGCGGCTCACGCCCCTGCCGGCGAGCGCTTACGTGGTCGCCAAGGTCCTGGCCTCGATGGTGACCACGGTGCCGTCGATCGTGATCGTATTCTTGCTCGGCCGCTTCTACGGCCACGTGCAGATGCCGATCTGGAAGTGGATCGTGTGCGCGCTTGCTATCTGGGTCGGCACGCTCATCTTCGCGGCGCTGGCGGTCGCCCTCGGCTACAAGCTCGATCCGGATTCGGTGCAGCCGGTCGCCGTCGTCATTTTCTTCTTCTTCTCGATCTTCGGCGGCCTGTGGTTCCCGCTGACCGGTGGGCTGCAGAAGTTCGCCGAATTCACGCCCACCTACCAGATCGTCAAGATCAGCACGGACGTGATCGGCCAGGGCACCGTGGCCATGGCCAACGTGATCGGCCTCGTGGTCTGGTTCGCGATCTTCGTCGTCCTGGCCACCTTCGCGGTGCGCTCTACCGCCGAAACGGTCTGAACCAGCGGGACCCGGCCGGCGCGGGGGCCCGGCCGGGTCAAACGTGGCAGCATGGAAGGGAGGTGAGGTGCGATGGCGATAAGGTCCACCGAGTCCACCGAAGCCGCCAGCAGCGGGACGGACCAGGAACGGCACAAGCCCAGGCTGTTCACCGGCGCCTTCAGCCGGCATCACGTGCCGGGCACCGGCAGCCCGATGCGCTGGTTCTTCTCCGGCGTCTGGCTCGTCTACCTGATCCAGCCGGTCGCGAACCTGTTCGGCCACGGCCACGGGGTGGCGTGGATCGCCTGCGGCCTGGCCATCACGGTCGCCTTCTGCATCATCTACATGCTCGTCCTCATGTACTCGGACATGCAGCCTCGGCTGGCCCGGTACGGGCTCGTGGCCATCGCCGCGCTGGCGGCGCTGGCCTGCGCGGTGTACGGCAAGGACTGGACGACGCTGTGGATCTACGTGTCCGCCGCCACTGGCTTCGTGCTCGCGGCCGCGCCCGACGGGCGGCAGGCGGCCACGCTCGGGGTCGCCGGGGTCGGGGCCTGTTACGTCTTCTTCTGCTGGGTCTCCCACGTGACCCTCGAGAACTACCTGATCGTGCTGCTGCCCGTGCTGCTCATCGGCCTGGCCATGATGGGGTTCCGGATGCAGATGACCCTGATGCACGAGCTGGCCCAGGCCCGCGGGACCGTCGCCAAGCTGGCCGCCAACGAGGAACGACTCCGGCTGGCCCGGGACATGCACGACCTGACCGGCCAGTCGCTGTCGATGATCACGCTGAAGTCCGAGCTGGCCGCCAAGCGGCTGGCCAAGCTGCCGTCCTCGGCCGAGCGTGACGCGGTGCTCACCGAACTCGGTGACATCGGCCGGGTCAGCCGGCAGACGCTGCACGACATCAGGGAGGCGGTCAGCGGCTACCGCAGGCCGACGCTCGCGATCGAGGTCATCACGGCGCAGAGCGCCCTCGAGGCGGCCGGCATCGGGCTCGACGACGACCCCGAGCTGACCCTGCGGTCGGGCACGTTCGACCCGGACGCGGAGGCGGTGCTGGCCTGGTGCCTGCGCGAGGCCGTCACCAACGTGATCCGCCATTCCGGCGCCCGGCATTGCCGCATCCGGCTCGCCGGTCACATCGGCGAGCTTTCTCTCGAGGTCACCGACGACGGCCACGGCTTCGCGGACCAGGAGCCGGACCATCCTCGGGGCAGCGGATTGCGCGGCATGTCCGAGCGCCTGGCCGCCGTCGGCGGCCGCCTGTCGCTCGGCCCGGCCGAGCCCGGCCACACCGGCGGCCGCGGCCGCGGCTTCCGCCTCGTCGCGACCGTTCCCGCGGTCGCCGCCATAACGGCGACCGGCCATGATTGCGGGCTATGACCGTGGAAGGAACCCCGGAGCACCAGGAGAACAAGGAGCCGGTCCGGCTGCTGCTCGCCGAGGACCAGGTGATGATCAGGGAGGCGCTGGCCGCGCTGCTGGAGTTCGAGGGCGAGTTCGAGGTCGTGGCCCAGGTCGGCCGCGGCGACGAGGTCATCAAGGCCGCGGAAAGGACAAACCCGGACGTGGCCGTGCTCGACATCGAGATGCCGGGCATGGACGGCCTGACCGCCGCCGCCGCGCTGAAGAAGCACCATCCGGATACCAAGATCGTGATCCTGACGACGTTCGGGCGGCCCGGGTTCCTGCGCCGCGCGATGGAGTCCGGGGTGTCCGCGTTCCTGGTCAAGGACTCCCCGGCTGACAAGCTCACGCAGACCATCCGCCGGGTGCTGAACGGCGAGCGGGTCATCGACCCGGACCTGGCCGCCGCCGCGCTCGCCGACGGAGTGAACCCGCTCACCCCGCGCGAGCGCGACGTGCTCGAGGCCTCCGCGGACGGCCGGACCATCGCCGAGATCGCCGCCCAGCTGTATCTCTCCGAGGGCACGGTGCGGAACTACCTGTCGGCGTGCATCCAGAAGACCGGGGCCAGGAATCGCGCCGAGGCGCTTCGCGTCGCCTCCGAACACGGCTGGCTCTAGACCATAGGATGAAGTGCGTGACTTCGTCTGGATACCTGCGCTACCCGCACATTCACGGTGATCTCATCGTCTTCGCCTCCGAGGAAGACATCTGGCTCGCTCCCGCCGACGGCGGCCGGGCCTGGCGGCTATCTGCCGACCACGCTCAGGTGAGCTACCCGCGCTTCGCGCGCGACGGCAGCAGGATCGCCTGGACCAGCTGGCGGGACGGCAACCCGGAGGTCCACACGGCCGACGCGGAGGGCAACGACGCGGGCAGGCTCACCTACTGGAGCGACCCCAGGACCCGCGTGACCGGCTGGACCAGGGCAGGCGAAGTCCTCGCGGTCTCCGCCACCGGTCAGCCCGAGACGTACCTGACCTGGGCGTACGCGGTCCCGCTCGAGGGCTCCCCGCCGCGGCGGCTGCCGTTCGGCCCGGTGGTCGACCTGGCCCTGGAGGAGACGGGCAGCGCCCTGCTCACCGGCCGGATGAACAACGAGCCCGCGTACTGGAAGCGCTACCGCGGCGGCACCCGCGGCAAGCTGTGGATCGCCACCGACCAGGACCCCCTGTTCACCCGGGTGCTCGCGGACCTGGGCGGCCAGCTGGCCAGCCCGATGCTGATCGGCGGGCGGTTGTTCTTCCTGTCCGATCACGAGGGCACCGGCAACATCTACTCCTGCGCGCTGGACGGCAGCGGCATCACCCGGCATACCGATCATGACGGCCAGTACGCCAGGAACCCGTCCACCGACGGGCAGCGGATCGTGTACCACGTGGCCGGGGACATCTGGATCCTGGACGGCCCGGACGCGCCCGAGCCGCGCAAGCTGGAGATCACCCTCGGCTCCGCGGCCGTCGGCCGGGCACCCCGGCTGGTCTCGGCGAGGGACCACCTGGGCGCCCTCGACACGGACAAGACCGGTCAGGCCAGCGTGGTCGAGGTGCGCGGCACGGTGCACTGGCTGACGCACAAGGACGGGCCGGCCCGCGCGCTGCACGTGGATCCCGGCGCCCGGGCGAGGCTGCCGCGGGTGCTCGGCGACACCGGCCAGGTGGTCTGGGTCACCGACGCCACCGGAGACGACGCGCTCGAGATCGCCTCGGTGACCGATGAGCCGGAGACCGAGACCGTCCGGCTCGCCCAGGGCCTCCTCGGCAACGTGCTCAGCCTGGCCGCCTCCCCGGACGGGGCCACCGTCGCCGCGGCCGCGCACGACGGCAGGCTGCTGGCCGTCGACGTGACGTCCGGGCAGGTCACCGAGCTGGCCGCGTCCGACAACGGGGCCATCGACGGGCTGTCCTGGTCGCCGGACTCGGCCTGGCTGGCCTGGTCCCAGCCGGGGATCCGCCCGCTGACCCGGATCCGGGTGGCGAGGATCGCGGCCGGGGAGGCTGGGGTCGAGGCCGAGGTGGTCGACGTGACCGACGGGCGGTTCACCGACACCGACCCGGTGTTCTCGCTCGACGGCCTCTACCTCGCGTTTATCTCCCGGCGCAGCTTCGACCCGGTGTACGACGCGCAGACCTTCGACTTGTCGTTCCCCTTCGGCAGCCGCCCCTACCTCGTGCCGCTGGCCGCGCAGACCCCGTCCCCGTTCGGCCCGCTGCCCGGCGGCCGTCCGGTGGGCGAGGATACGCCCGCGCCGGACAAGGACACATCAGATTCTCCCGAACGGACCGAGGTGTCCGTGGACGCCGAAGGTCTCCCCGGCCGCGTGGTGGGCGTGCCCGTGATCGAGGCCAGGTACTCCGGGCTGCGTGCCGTCAAGGGCGGGCTGGCCTGGCTGCGCGAGCCGGTGGCCGGCGTGCTCGGCGAGGGCAGCGCCAGCGCCGAGGACGACGCGCCGCGACCGGTCCTGGAGCGGTTCGACCTGGGCAAGCGCGAGGTCACCGAACTGGTCGGCGAGCTCGACTGGTTCGACGTCAGCGGGGACGGCACCCGGCTGGTGGTCAGGGACCATGGTGACCTGCGTATCCTGCCGTCCGAGCACAAGGAGGACCGCGGCTCGGCCGAGTTGGTCACCGTCGATGAGTCCCGCGCCAGGTTCACCGCGGACCCGGCCGCGCTGTGGCGGCACGCCTTCGACGAAGCCGGCCGGCTGATGCGTCGCGATTTCTGGACCCCGGACATGTCCGGCGTGGACTGGGACGGGGCGCTCGGCGCCTACCGGCCGCTGCTGGACCGGGTGCGCAGCGCGGATGACTTCGCCGACCTGATGTGGGAGTTGGTGGCCGAGCTCGGCACGTCGCACGCCTACATCGTCAAGGCCGACGCGGACGGCCCGGACCGTGGCGCCGCGGCCGTCGGCCTGCTCGGCGCGGACCTGTCCCGCGACGGATCCGGCCGCTGGACGGTGGACCGGGTGCTGCCGGGCGAGTCGTCCGACCCGCGGGCGCGCTCCCCGCTCGAGGCGCCCGGCGTGGTGGTCCGGGCCGGGGACGAGCTGATCGCGGTGGACGGGCGGCCGGTCGACCCGGTGCGCGGGCCCGCGCCGCTGCTGGCCGGGACGGTCGGCAAGCCGGTCGAGCTGACCATCCGGCCGGGGGCCGCCGATCCCGAGGTACGCCGCCGGGTGGCGGTCGTGCCGCTCCGCGATGAGCGGCGGCTGCGGTACCAGGACTGGGTGACCGGCCGGCGCCGCCTAGTGCGCGAGCTCGGCGACGGGCGGCTCGGCTACCTGCACATCCCGAACATGGTCGGTGAAGGCTGGGCCGACTTCCACCGCGACCTGCACACCGAGATGCGGTTCGACGCCCTGATCATGGACGTGCGCGGGAACGGCGGCGGGCACATCTCCCAGCTGGTGGTGGAGAAGCTGGCCCGCCGCGTGATCGGCTGGGACCAGGGGCGCTGGATCCAGCCGGTCTCCTACCCCGAGGACGGGCGGCGCGGCCCGGTCGTCACCGTGGCCGACGAGTTCGCCGGGTCCGACGGGGACATCATCACCGCCGCGATCAAGCTCCTCGGGCTCGGCCCCGTGGTTGGCACCCGCACCTGGGGCGGCGTGATCGGCATCGAGGGCATTCCCGGGCACGAACTGGTCGACGGCACCCACATGACCGTGCCCAGGTACGCGTTCTCGTTCGACGAATACGGCTGGGGCGTGGAGAACCACGGCGTCGATCCGGACGTGGAGGTGCTGATCACGCCCGACGACTGGGCGGCCGGCCATGACCCGCAGCTGGAGACCGCGGTGCGCCTCGCGCTCGAGGCGCTGGAGAAGCAGGCGCCCAAGACGCCGGCCGACCCGGCGACCGGCCCGTCCAAGGCCCGCCCGCCCCTCCCGCCTCGGCAAGCACAGCCACCCCGGGAAGGACGGCCGCCCCGAGAGTCCCGCGGGCCGGAGGGCACCGCCTGATGTCATCCGGATACCTGAGGTACCCGCACATCCATGGTGACCTTCTCACCTTCGTGGCCGGCGACGACGTCTGGCTGGCCCCGGCCGCGGGCGGCCGCGCCTGGCGGCTGTCCGCCGACGACGTGCCGGTGAGCTACCCGCGGTTCTCCCGCGACGGCAGCAGGATCGCCTGGAGCAGCTGGCGGGACGGCAGTCCCGAGGTGTACCGCGCCGAGGTCGACGGCAGCGCGGCGGCGCGGCTCACCTACTGGGGCGACCCGCAGACCAGGGTCACCGGGTGGACCGCGGCGGGCGAGGTGCTGGCCGTCACCGCGGCGAACCAGCCGGCCGCCAAGTACCGGCGGGCCTACGCCGTCCCTGGTGACGGCACGCCGCCCCGCCTGCTGCCGTTCGGCACCGTCACCGACGTGGCCATCGAGGACGCGGGCACCGCCCTGCTCACCGGCAGTGTGGTCGGCGAGCCCGCGTTCTGGAAGCGCTACCGGGGCGGCCGGACGGGCAAGCTGTGGATCGCGACGGCCGGGGATCCCCCCCATAGGGCTGCAGAGTTCACCCGGGTGCTCGCGGACCTGGGCGGCCAGCTGGCCAGCCCGATGCTGATCGGCGGGCGGCTGTTCTTCCTGTCCGATCACGAGGGCACCGGCAACGTCTACTCCTGCGCGCTGGACGGCAGCGGCATCACCCGGCATACCGATCATGACGGCCAGTACGCCAGGAACCCGGCGACCGACGGGCAGCGGATCGTGTACCACGTGGCCGGGGACATCTGGATCCTGGATGGCCTGGACGCGCCCGAGCCGCGGAAGCTGGAGATCACGCTGGGTTCCCCGGCGGCGGGCCGGGCGCCGCGGCTGGTCTCGGCGAAGGATCACCTGGGCGCGCTCGACTGTGACAAGACCGGTCAGGCCAGCGTGGTCGAGGTGCGGGGTACGGTGCACTGGCTGACGCATAAGGACGGCCCGGCCCGCGCGCTGCATGTGGATCCCGGTGCCCGGGCGAGGCTGCCGCGGGTGCTCGGCGACACCGGCCAGGTGGTCTGGGTCACCGACGCCACCGGAGACGACGCGCTCGAGATCGCCCCCGTGGACGGCGCCAGCCTGGAGGCTGCTCGCGGCGAAGGAGCCGGTGATACCGGCGTCGTTCGGCTGGCGGAAGGTCTTCTCGGGCACGTGCTCAGCCTGGCTGTTTCCCCGGACGGTAATACGGTCGCCACGGCCGCGCACGACGGCAGGCTGCTGGCCGTCGACGTGACATCCGGGCAGGTCACCGAGCTGGCCGCGTCCGACAACGGGGACATCGACGGGCTGTCCTGGTCGCCGGACTCGGCCTGGCTGGCCTGGTCCCAGCCGGGGATCCGCCCGCTGACCCGGATCCGGATGGCGAGGATCGCGGCCGGGGAGGCTGGGGTCGAGGCCGAGGTGATCGACGTGACCGACGGGCGGTTCGCCGACACCAGTCCGGTCTTCACCGCCGACGGCCTGTACCTGGCCTTCCTGTCCCAGCGCAGCTTCGACCCGGTCTACGACGCGCACACGTTCGACCTGTCGTTCCCGTTCGGCGGCCGGCCCTACCTGGTGCCGCTGGCCGCGGGAACCCCGTCGCCGTTCGGCCCGACACCGGACGGGCGGCCGCTGGGCCAGGAGAACGGCGACGACCCGGCGGCCGAGCCAGCCGTCGCCGTCGACCCGGATGGCCTGGCCGAACGAGTGGTGGCCATCCCGGTGGAGGAGGCCCGCTACCGGTACCTGCGCCCGGTCAAGGGCGGCCTGGTGTGGCTGCGCACCCCGGTCACTGGCGTGCTCGGCGAAGGTGGCGCCGGCTCGGACGAGGACCGGCCGCGTCCTGCCCTGCAGCGCTTCGACCTGCGTAAGCGCGAGGTCAAGGAGCTGGTGGGCGCGCTGGACTGGTTCCGGGTCAGCGGCGACGGCACCCGGCTCGTGGTCCGCGACCGCGATGAGCTGCGGGTGCTGCCGTCCGCGCGCAAGCACGACGACGCAGGGGAGACCGTCACCGTCGACGTGTCCCGGGCCAGGTTCGCCGCCGATCCGGCCGCCTTGTGGCGGCACGCCTACGACGAGGCCGGGCGGTTCCTGCGCTGGGACTACTGGACCCCGGACATGTCCGGAGTGGACTGGGACGCCGTGCTCGGGGAGTACCGGCCGCTGCTGGACCGGATCCGCAGCGCGGCCGACTTCACCGACCTGCTCTGGGAGGTGCTCGGCGAGCTTGGCACGTCGCACGCCTACGTGACCGCGGCCGCTAGCGGCGCGCGGGACTACGTCCCGGTGGGCCAGCTTGGCGCGGACATCTCACGCGACGCGGCCGGCCGCTGGGTGGTGGACCGGGTACTGCCGGGCGAGTCGTCCGACCCGCGGGCGCGCTCCCCGCTGACCGCGCCGGGCGTCGTGGTCCGTCCCGGCGACGAACTGATCGCGGTGGACGGGCAGCCGGTCGATCCGCGCCGCGGCCCCTGGCCGCTGCTGGCCGGGGCGGCGGGCAAGCCGGTCGAAATTGTGCTAGCCCGGGGGGATGACCCCCCGGAGCCCCCCACTCTGGGGGGACCGATCCCCCCAGACCCCCCTAGCGGGGGGAACCTTCCCCCCACGCCCCCCGGCGGGGGGACGAGCCCCCCGAAAACCAGGCGGGTCGCGGTGGTGCCGCTGCACTCGGACCGGCGGCTGCGCTACCAGGACTGGGTGGCCGGACGGCGGCAGCTGGTCCGCGAGCTGAGCGAGGGGAGGCTCGGTTACCTGCACATCCCGGACATGATGGGGGAGGGCTGGGCGCACTTCCACCGCGACCTGCAGACCGAGATGGACCGCGACGGGCTCATCTTCGACGTGCGCGGGAACAGCGGCGGGCACATCTCCCAGCTGGTGGTCGAGAAGCTGGCCCGCCGCGTCATCGGCTGGTGCCTGGGCCGCTGGCTGCGGCCCAGGCCCTACCCGCGGGAGGCGCGGCGCGGCCCGCTGGTCACCGTGGCCGACGAGTTCGCCGGGTCGGACGGCGACATCGTCACCGCCGCGGTCAAGCTGCTCGGCCTCGGGCCAGTGGTCGGCACCCGTACCTGGGGCGGCGTGATCGGCATCGAGGGCCGCCAGGGCCTGGTCGACGGCACCACAGTCAGCGTGCCGAGGTTCGCGTTCCACTTCGACCAGTACGGCTGGGGCGTAGAGAACCATGGCGTCGACCCGGACGTGGAGGTACTGATCACCCCGGACGACGCGGCGGCCGGCCGGGACCCGCAGCTGGAGACCGCGGTCAAGCTCGCCCTCGACGCGCTGGACAAGCAGCCGCCCCCGGCCCCGCCGAAGGTCGCCACCGGCCCGGTCAAGTCCCGCCGCCCGCTCCCGCCACGCCAGCCCCAGCCCGGCTCCGTTGCCCTGGGCGCTTCCCACGGGTCAGGTGCCTGATGATCGCCGATCCTGGTCAGCTGCGCGTGCGCCGGATCCGGGCGCTCACGGTCATGTTCTGCGTCGCGGCCGCTGTGCTGACAGCCGACGCGATCTCCAAGGCGCAGGTGCTCGGCAAGCTGGCGGGGCATCCGCCGGTCAGGCTGCTGCACGGGCTGGTCACGCTGTACCTCACCTTCAACGCCGGCGCCGCCTTCGGCGTCGGCACCTCCTACACCGCGGTCATCGCCCTGATCGTGTGCGGCGTCATCGTCTCCATCATCCGCACGGCCCGGCGGCTGCGCAGCCTGGGCTGGACGATCGCCCTCGGGCTGCTGCTCGGCGGGGCCATGGGCAACCTGGGCGACCGGCTGTTCCGGGCACCCGGCCCGTTCCGCGGCCAGGTGGTGGACTGGATCAACCTGCCGCACTTCCCGTGGACGTTCAACCTGGCCGACGCGTCGATCACCTGCGCGGCCGTCATGATCGCGGTACTGGCGCTGCGCGGTGTCCGGATCGACGGAACCTCCCCGGCGCACGCCGCCGACCGGATCGACGTTACCTCCCCGGCGCACGCCGCCGACGGCGACGCCCGGCTGGTGGACAGCGGCGAGTGCCCCTCGTGAGCCAGACCCCCGCCCGCCAGCCCGCGCTCAGCTGCTGCGGCCGGTGATCGCCACCGTCACGCCCACGCCGATCATCGCCAGGCCGCCCGCCCCGCCGACGATCTCGAACCGCCGCGGCGAGCTCGCGAACCAGTTCCGCACCGCGCTCGCGGCGAACCCCCAGGCGCAGTCGGAGACCGCCCCGATGAGCACGGAGACCAGGGCCAGCAGCAGCATCTGCCCCGGCACGTCGCCGGCCGCGCGGTTCACGAACTGCGGCAGGATGGCCCCGAACAAGATGTAGGACTTGGGGTTGGTCATCCCCACCAGCATCCCGTCCCGCATCGCCCGCCAGCCTTCCCGCGGCTCCGCCACCACGGCGAACGCGGCGGCCAGCGACTTACGCTGCCGAATCGCGTGGATGCCGAGCCACACCAGGTACAGCGCCCCGGCGACCTTGACCACCACGAACACCGTGGCCGAACGCTGCAGGATCGTGCCCAGGCCGACGGCGACGCACGCCGCCACCACGTAGTTGCCCGCGGCGTGGCCGCACGCGGTGGCCAGCGCGGTGCGGCGCCCGTGCGCCAGCGCCCGCCCGACCACGAACAGCACCCCGGGACCGGGGATGACGATCAGCACCAGCGAGGCGAGGGTGAACCCGAGCAGCTGTCCCGTCGACACCATGGCTAGGTGAACCTGGGCACGAGCAGTTCGCGCCCGGCCGCGCGCAATTCGGCCACCGAACGCACGCCGAGCAGCTGCATGGTCCGCCGGAACTGTTCGGCCAGGATGTCCAGCGCCTTGTTCACCCCGGGCTCGCCGCCGGCCATCAGGCCGTACAGGTAGGCGCGCCCGATGGCGCAGGCGTCCGCGCCGAGCGCCAGCGCCACCGCGATGTCCGAACCGTGCCGGATGCCCGAGTCGACCAGCACGGACACCTCGGGCCCGACGGTCTCGCGGACGGCGGCGATCATATCGGCCGGCGGCAGCGCCCGGTCGAGCTGGCGCCCGCCGTGGTTGGAAAGCTGCAGGCCGTCCGCTCCGGCGGAAACCGCGAGCCGCGCGTCGGCCGGACTGAGCGGGCCCTTGATGACCAGCTTGCCCGGCCAGCGCGCCCGCAGCTCGGCGATGTCGTCCCAGTCGATGCCCGGGTTGAACAACGACCCGGTGCCCTCGATGGTCGCCACCGGGTGCCCGGCGAAGTTGGCGAAGTCGATGGCCGGGTTGCGCAGCATCCGGATCCAGTACCCCGGCTTGCCCGCGATGCTGGCCAGCGTGCGCGCGGTGAGCTCGGGCGGGATGACCAGGCCGTTCCGCCGGTCCCTGGTCCGGTTCCCGGTCACGAAGGTGTCCACGGTCACCACCAGGGCCCGGAACTTGGCCGCGGCGGCCCGGTCGACCAGTTCCTTGGTGAGCCCGCTGTCGCGCAGGATGTAGAGCTGGAACCACAGATCCGGCTGCGCGGCTTCGGCGACCGCCTCGATGGTGGTGGTCGCCATCGTGGACAGCGTGTAGGGCAGGCCGTGCCGCTGCGCCGCGCGTGCCGCGCCGATCTCGCCGGCCGGGTGGATCATCCGCGTGTACCCGGTCGGGGCCAGGGCCAGCGGCAGCGGCGCCACCGAGCCGAGGAACGCCGCGGACGTATCGGCTTCCGACACGTTCACCAGCGCCCGCGGCTGGAACCGCCATCGCCGGAACGCCCTGGTATTGGCCCTGAGCGAGAGCTCTTCGTCGGCGCCGCCGTCGACGTAGTCGAAGACCGGGCGCGGGGTCAGCCGGCGTCCCGCGGCGCGCAGGTCAGCGATGTCATGGCAGGCGGATAGCCGTCGGCGCGTGGCGTCGAGTTCGACCGGTTTCATCTGGATCAGCTGGCGAATCTCCGATGCCCTCATGTCAGGGACGATAGTCGAGGCGCCCCGCCCAGGGAACGCGGCGGCCGGCCACGCCCTGCTCCTGTATACTAAATCAATCGAAATTATCGTATTTAGCCGAAGGGCGACGGATGTCTCTGCGCTTCCACTGGTTCCTGCCGACCAACGGCGACGGCCGCGACATCGTCGGCGGCGGGCACGGCGTCGCGACCGGCGCGGCGGGCGCGATCCGCCCGGCGAGCCTCGCCTACCTGGGCCAGATTGCCCGCAGCGCCGAACAACTCGGCTTCGAGGCCGCGCTCACCCCGACCGGTGCCTGGTGCGAGGACGCCTGGCTGACGACGGCGATGCTCACCGAGGTCACCGAGCGGCTGAAGTTCCTGGTCGCGTTCCGCCCTGGCCTGATCTCCCCGACGCTGTCCGCGCAGATGGCGGCCACGTTCCAGCGCCATTCGAAGGGCCGGCTGCTGCTCAACGTGGTGACCGGCGGCGAGGCGGCCGAGCAGCAGGCCTACGGCGACTTCCTCGACAAGAAGCAGCGGTACGCCCGGTGCGGCGAGTTCCTGGACATCGTGACCCGGCTGTGGCGCGGCCAGACCGTCAGCCACCGCGGCGAGCACCTGCGGGTCGAGGGGGCCCGGCTGGCCCGGCGCCCCGACCCGGTGCCCGACCTGTACTTCGGCGGCTCCTCGCCCGAGGCGGGCCCGGTCGCGGCCCGCTTCGCCGACGTCTACCTGACCTGGGGCGAGCCGCCGGCGGCCGTGAACACCAAGCTGCGGTGGATGGACAGCCTGGCCCGCGAGGCCGGGCGCACGCTGCGCTACGGCATCCGGCTGCACGTCATCACCAGGGACACCTCGCATGAGGCGTGGATGCAGGCCAACCGGCTGATCGAGGGCGTCGACGAGGCGATGATCCGCACCGTGCAGGAGGGGCTCGGCCGCAGCGAGTCCGAAGGCCAGCGCCGGATGCGCGAACTGCACGGCGGCTCGCCGGACAACCTGGAGGTGTCGCCGAACCTGTGGGCCGGCGTCGGCCTGGTCCGCGGTGGCGCCGGGACGGCGCTGGTCGGCAGCCACGCCGAGGTGGCCGACCGGATCGAGGAATACGCCAGGCTTGGCCTGTCCGAGTTCATCCTGTCCGGGTACCCGCACCTGGAGGAGGCCTACTGGTTCGGCGAGGGCGTGCTGCCCATCCTGCGCTCACGCGGCCTGTGGCAGCACCCCGACCCAAATACCCTGGAGACGGCGGAAGGGACGGCGAACGCGACCCCGTTCGCCCCGACCTCGGGCCCGCTGGGGGCCGCGGCCCCCGCCGACCGCCCGCGCCACCCCGCCGCCGTACCGTAAGTAAAAGTTCTCTTGTCTCCGAACGGGCCGTACTGCGTGCCCTGGATCCGCCCCTTTCGCTAACGGAGGTAGACGCCATGCGGATCGCCGTCGTCACCGGCAATCCCAAGCCCGCGTCCCGCACCCAGAACGTCGCCCTGGCCGTAGCCGGCACCCTGGCCGCCGAGATCACCCCGGCCACCGCGCAAGCCGCTCCGCCGCTCCCCGCCACCAGCTCGGCCACGCTAGTGGTCGACCTGGCCGAACACGCGTCGAGCCTGTTCGACTGGTCGGATGCCGAACTCACCCGGCTGACCGCCGAGGTCGCCGCCGCCGACATCGCCGTCTTCGCGTCGCCCACCTACAAGGCCGCCTACACCGGCATGCTCAAGGCCTTCCTGGACCGCTACGGCAGCAACGGCCTGGCCGGAACCGTCGCGGTCCCCGTGATGACCGGCGGCTGGCCCGGCCACCTGCTGGCCGTCGAGGTTCACCTGCGCCCCGTCCTGGTCGAACTCGGCGCCACGGTTCCCGCCCGCGGCCTCTACGTCACCGAGCCCGAGTTCGGGAACCTGGACGCCGCCGTGGCCAAGTGGGCAGAAACCGCCGTCCCCCTGATCCGCCGGGCCCTCGTCCCCGGGTAACGGGATCGGAGGGCCTTTAAACCGCCCCCGGCACCGGCCTCATGACGCATGGCACCTGGTCACCCCGCGAGCCACGGCGCGACTCGTGAGCTCGCATGTCGGCGCGCCTCTCGTCGGTGTGCCAACCGGGCGGGGCCGGATCGTGACCGGGCCTGCCGCGCCGCTGGCCGCCTGGCGGCCGGCCGCCAGGCCCCGGCGGCAGTTGCCCCTGCGACCCGGGGGAGCGGTGTTCCTTGCGGCGTTCATCGACCATAGTGCCTACCACAATCATCAGGAAGGGAAGCCCGATGAGGAGATCGAGCACGAACAGGATGCCCGACACCGCCATAAGGAGCTGGCTTCCGGTGAGAACGCCGCCCGCCAGCGGGGCCAGCGGACTGAGCACACACACAATGGTCCACTCGAGTACCTTCTTGTCTCCCAGCGACGGGCCCTGTGCCCGGGCCAGCTGGGATGGCGACCGAGTCGGCTCGGTGGGAAGGTCGGCGTAGAGCGCGGCCAGTTCCGCGTAGGTCTTTGAAGCGAACGCCTGACCCGCCCGCTGGTCGAGCTCGTCCTTGGTCAGCCTGCCTTGCACGAATGCGGCCTTGAGCCTGTCGATCACTTGCTCGCGGTCGGCCTGGGAGGCCCGCATGTGGCCGCGGCCCGCCGCGGCCATCGGGTCCGACGATTCTGTCACCGCAGGCACCTCCCGCCATGAGCACCACGCAGGCCCAGCGTAACCCGGCCGCTTCCCGGGGGGCCAGGCGGCTCTTAACCGCAGGCGGGCAGGTCCTGGTCAGTCAGCATGGCGTAGCTGCCGCGGAAGAACACCAGCGGGCCATTGGGGTTGGCGCTGGTTTCCGCGTGCCGGACCCGGCCGACGATGATCTCGTGATCGCCGCCGGGCAGCGCGTGCTCGACGGTGCACTCCAGCACCGCGAGCACATCCTCAAGCCGCGGGCTGCCGGTCGGCCCGCGCCGGTGCCGCACCCCGTCCCAGGCCGCCGCGAGCCCCCGGCGGGCGAAGTTCCTCGACAGGTGCTGCTGCGGGGCTGCGAGCACGTTCACCACGAACGCGCCGTGGCCCCGGATCGCCCGCAGCGTCTGGCTGCCGAGATCGAAGCAGACGATGACCAGCGGTGGGTCAAGCGACAGCGAGGTAACCGCGTTGGCCGTCGTGCCCACCGGCTTGCCGTCAGCATCGACCGAGGTGACGACCGTGACCCCGGTGGCGAAGTGCCCCATCGCCTCCCGGAACTCCGCGGCGGATACCCCAGCCTCGGAAAGCCCAGCCTCGGAAAGCCCGGTCATCGTCAGATCTGCCCCTGCGGGATCTGCGCGATCGCCGGGTCGACTGCGGCGATCTCGCGTACCACCTCGGCGAGCACGGTGGCCAGCACCTCGGCGCCGTGATGCTTGCGCGGTACGGTGATCGCCAGCAGGCCGCTGGCGTCGAGCGCCGCGAGCTCACGGACTGGCGCCGTGCCCGACCTGTCGCGCTCGATCACCCCGTCCGCGATCGAGGCCGCGAACTCCCGCGCGGTCCTGATCGCCTCCGCGCCCGAGGTGATAACCGCCGCGGTCGTCTGGATGGGCGCCGTATCCGTGGGCATGGAGAACCTCCAGTCAGCTGAGCTGGCGACCGCATTTCCAGGCTCTCCCGGCCGATGCTAAAAGTCAAGTATTACGACCAAATTAATAGACTTATGAGCCCGGAGCCTGCCCGGGTGCGTCTCACCCAGGTCACGGCCGGGCGGTGCGTCTATGCGGCCGGGCGGCCAGGTGAAACGATCGTGCCGTGACGTCACCGCAGCAAGGCGAGGTCCAGGTCGAGGATCAGCTTGAGCGCCGCATCCGCAAGCCGGTCGACCTGCTGCGCTGCGTCGTGTCCTGCATGGAGATCGTCGCGCTGGCGGTGGCCGGCGTCGCGGCCAGCGCCACCACGTCCGGCGTACAGACCGACATCGTCGGGGCGACCGGGCGGCTGCCGCACGCGCTGCTCGTGGTGGCGCCCCCGCTGGCGCTGTTCGCCCTGCTCATCCTGCCGATGGCCCTGGCGGTTCAGTTGCTCGCCCAGCGGCAGCCGCGGCGGCTCGCCGAAGCGGTGGCCACCGGCGTCCTGGCCGGCGCCGTGACCGCGGTGGTCAACGAGCTGCTCCGGCGGGGCGCCGCCACCGCGCTCTACGACGCCATCATCATGTCCCGTCCGGGCACGAGCCATGTCGCCGCCCTCGACCCTTACCTGGCGGGCCTGGTCGCCTACGCCACCATGGTCGGCCTCGTCGGGCGGCCGTTCTGGCGCAACGCCCTGTGGGTGGCGGTCGGCGTGTACTCGGTGGTGCACGTGGGAGCGCTGCACACGCCCGTTCTGGCCCTTCTGATCACGTTGCTCGCGGGTCGCGCGATGGGCCTCGCCGTCAGGTACGTCGCGGGCTCCACGTCCCAGCGGCCCGGCGCTCAGGAGATCGCGGCCGCGCTGACCGCCGCCGGCCTGCGGGTAACCGCGATCCGGCGGGTCCGCCACCAGGGGAACGGGGTCACCGGGTCCCGCCACTACGCGGTGACGACGATGGGCGGCGACCGGCTGGACGTCGTCGTGTTCGACCGGGACCAGCAGGCGGCCGGCGCGATCTACCGGCTGTACCGGTCGGTTCGGGTGCTCGGGCAGGTGTCGCGCAACGCCCCGCTGTCGGTGGAACGCATCGTCGAGCGGCGGGCACTGCTTTCCTATGCGGCGGAGGATGCGGGCGCGCCCACGCCGCGGCTGCGCGCGCTGGTCCGGGTCGGTCCCGAGGCCGACGTGCTCGCCTTCGAGCACCACGACGGGACGACGCTGGCGAAACGGAATCCCGGCTGCAGCGACGCCGAACTCAGTCAGATATGGGACGCGGCCGGCCGGCTCCACGCCCGCCAGGTCACGCACCGCGGGCTGACCGCGGACCGCATTCTGATCACCGACGATGGCGGGGTCATGCTGCTCGACCCGGGCGACGGCGACGTAGCCGCCAGCGACCTGCAGATCCGCCTCGACGTGGCCCAGCTCATCGCCGAGCTCGCCCTGTTCGTCGGACCTGACCGGGCCGCCGGCCTGGCCCTTGAGAAGGCGGGCGCGGAAGACCTGGTGGCGGTGGTGCCGCTGCTGCAGCCGGTCGCGCTGGCCCGCTCCACCCGGGCGGCGCTGCGCCGCCGCCGGGACGTCCTGCCGGCCCTGCGCACGCAGTTGCTCGCGGCCGTGCCAGGCGCCGAGGTCGCGCCCGTCCAGCTGGAACGCATCCGGCTGCGCACCCTGGTGACGCTGGTGGCGAGCGTCGCCGCGGTCTACTTGCTGGCCGGCGAGCTCGCCCGGGCCAGTCTCGGCAGCGTGCTGCGCACGGCGGACTGGCGCTGGGGGATCGCGGCGCTGGCCCTGTCGGCGGCCACCTACGTCGGCGCCACGGTGGAGCTGTCCGGGTTCGTCGCCTATCGGCTGCCCTTCTTCCGCACCCTGCTCGCCCAGGTAGCCGGGTCCTTCGTCACGCTGGTGACCCCCGCCGCCGTCGGCGGGGCCACGCTGAACATCAGGTACCTGCAGCGCAGGAAGATGCCCGCGGCGGTCGCGGCGGCCAGTGTCGGCGTGTCCCAGGTGGTGGCGCTCGTCCTGCACGTCCTGCTGATCGTGGTGTTCGCCGCGATCGCCGGCGGCTCGGCCAAAGAGCCGATCCAGCCGCCGCAGTGGGCCTGGTTCGTGCTGGCCGGCCTCGTCGCGATCGCGCTCGCAGTGCTCGCGATCCCCGCCGGGCGGCGGGTGCTGCGCGCCCGCCTGTCGCCGATGCTCGGCCAGGTGCTGCCGCGGCTGCTCGAGGTCGCGCAGCACCCGCGCAAGCTCGCCCAGGGCATCGGCGGCGCGCTGCTGCTGAGCCTGTGCTACATCCTGTGCCTGGCTGCCTGCGTCGCGGCGTTCGGCCGGTCGGTGCCGATCGCGAAAATCGGCGTGGTCTACCTGACCGGCAGCGCCATCGGCTCCATCGTGCCCACGCCCGGCGGCATCGGCGCGGTGGAGGCGGCGCTGACCGCCGGGCTCACCGCCGCGGGGGTGCCCGGCGCGGTCGCGGTCAGCGCGGTACTGCTGTTCCGGCTGCTGACGTTCTGGCTTCCCGTTCCCTTCGGCTGGGGCGCGCTGAGTTACCTGGAGCGCAAGCAGGCACTGTGACATCCACGACAGGTTGCCATCAGCCGAACGCGGGGTAGCGTGGAAGAGCGAGGCTACGACCCCCAGGGGAGCGCGACATTTCCACATTCCTGCGACTGACCAGGACCGGCGCCTTCTACCTCGTTACCTTCCTCCTTGTCACGGCGGGCTCGATCTGGCTCGCGTTGCAGGTCGCGCCGCTGCAGACGGTGTCGGCGGCCGGCCAGACCGCCCAGGTCGGGGCGGCCGCACCGTCTCTCACCCTGTCGGGTCCGGGTGAGCTCGACCTGTTCGGTCAGGTGATGCCGACCAAGCCGCAGTTCGAGGGCCCGATCCGGCCGCTGCTCCAGCTCACCCACATCACCATCGACGCCCAGGTCGCCCAGCTGCTGCGCTCCGACAGCCCGCGCACGCTCGAGCTGAACCTCAGCCAGCAGCTGGCGCAGGGCTGGACCCGCTACTTCGAGTGGGAGACGCTCATCGCGGCCGGCTTCGCCGTCGTCGGGCTGATCGCGGTGGCCGGCGTGCGCAGGCAGTCGCACAAGAAGATGGCCAAGACGGTCATCGCGGGCCTCGTCACGGTCGTCGCGGTGAACGTCGGCGGCGTCCTGCTGACCGCGTCGAGCACGCCCGGTGTGCTGCGCAGCGTCAAGACGCTCGACGACCTGGTCGGCGCCGATCCGCTCGAGGTGCCCCCGCAAGCGGTCAGCCACCCGCTGCCCGGCGTGCAGGCGGTCGTGATCGGCGACTCCACCGCGGCCGCCGTGGGTAACCCGATCGCCGCCAACGCCACCGCCCTGGACCGGGCCTGCGGCCGCAGCGGCGAGTCCTACGCCGCCGACCTGGCCGCGGTGAACAACTGGAACGTGCTGAACCTGGCCTGCAGCGGCGCGACCGTCCAGAACGGCCTGCTCGGCGTCCAGGTGCTCGGCGACGGGCAGGTCACCCCGTCGCAGCTGGTCGAGGCCGAACGGGCCACCCACGCCAAGGTCATCATCGTCAGCGTCGGGGCGGACGACGTGCAGTGGTCCATCATGACGCGGCTCTGCGTGGCCAGCACCGTATGCAACGACAAGGTGTCCTCGGCGTTCTTCAGCAAGCAGATCGGCGACTTCACCCGCAGCTACTACGACCTGCTCGGTGACCTGGCCGGGCTGCCGGGCAGCCCCGTCGTCCTGGTCAACCAGTACTACTCGCCGTTCGGCGCGGACCTGCACTGCCTGGCCAGGTACGGCATCACCGCGGCGAAGGAGAAGGTGCTGGCCGCCCGCCTCGGGCAGCTGAACGCGGTGCTGGCGCAGGGCGCCCAGACCTTCGGCTTCGGGGTCACAGACCCGCCGTTCACGGGTCACGAGCTGTGCACGGCCGACCCCTGGGTCCAGGGCCCGGGCGACCCGGCGCCGCTGCACCCGACCGCGGCCGGCGAGCTGGCCATCGCGCTGGCCGACCAGCAGGCGCTGCCCAAGGCCGAGGGCCTGGTCCCGGCGCCGACGACCACGCCGGCGTCCTCACCCGGGACGAACGGCCTCAGCGCAGGGCGGGAATGACCTCGTTGCGGTAGGCGGCCAGGGTCTGCTCCTCCTGGTCGTGCATCAGGTAGAGGGCGAACTGGTCCGCTCCGGCCGCGGCCAGCTCGCGCAGCCGGTCCACGTGCGCGCCGGCCGGGCCGAGCAGGCAGAACCGGTCCACGATCTCGTCCGGCACGAAGTCCACCGACGGGTTGTCGGCCTTGCCGTGGTGCGCGTAGTCGTACCCCTCGCGGCCCTTGATGTAGTCGGTCAGCGCGCGGGGGACCGGCCCGTCGGTGCCGTACCTGGTCACCAGGTCCGCCACGTGATTGCCGACCATCCCGCCGAACCAGCGCAGCTGTTCCCGCTGGTGCGCCAGGTCGGTGCCGACGTACCCGGGCGCCGCGACGCAGATCGTGATGTCATCCGGATCACGCCCCGCGGAAGCGGCCGCCGACCGCACCGAGCCGATGGTCCAGCGCGCGATGTCCGGGTCGGCGGTCTGCAGGATGAAGCCGTCGGCCTGCTCGCCGGTGAGCTTGAGCGCCTTCGGCCCGTAGGCGGCCATCCAGATCTCCAGCTTGCCGTCGCGGACCCACGGGATGCGCAGCGGCTGGCCGTGGTGCATCACCTCACGCCCCTCGGCCAGGCCCTTGATCACCGTCATCGCCTCGGACAGGGTGGCCAGCGACATGGGCGGCTGGCCGATGACCCGCCGCGCCGAGTCGCCGCGGCCGATCCCGCAGACGGTCCGGTTGCCGTACATGTCGTTCAGCGTGGCGAACAGCGACGCGGTGACCGACCAGTCCCGGGTACCCGGGTTGGTCACCATCGGCCCCACGGTCATCGCCGACGTCGCGGCCAGGATCCGCGAGTAGATGACGAACGGCTCCTGCCACAGCACGTGCGAGTCCCAGGTCCAGCCGTAGGAGAAGCCCGCCTCTTCGGCCCGCTGCATCATCGCGATCACGCCGCCGGCCGGCGGGTTGGTCTGCAGTACCACCCCGAAATCCATGATCCCTCCCAGAAAGACTGGTACCGAACGATGTGGGCTCTCAGCTACAGCAAATACTGATTCAGCCCGCGGGGGAGGAACGCGCCGTGGCCCGGATTGCCCTGGTAAGCGCCGTCGTCGATCACCACGTGGCCACGGGACAAGGTGGTCACCACCCGGCCGGTGATCTCCAGGCCCTCGTACGCGGAGTAGTCCACGTTCATGTGGTGGGTCGCCGCGGACAGCGTCTGCCGCGCCTGCGGGTCGTAGATCACGATGTCCGCGTCGGCACCAGCCGCGATCACGCCCTTGCGCGGGTACAGGCCGAACATCCTGGCCGGCGTGGTCGACGCGACCTCCACCCAGCGGGTCAGCGTAAGCTGGCCCGCCGCCACCCCGGCGTGCAGCAGGTCCATCCGGTGCTCCACGCCCGGCATGCCGTTGGGGATCTTGGAGAAGTCGCCCCGGCCGAGATCCTTGCCGTCCTTGAAGCAGAACGGGCAGTGATCCGTCGACACCACGGACAGGTCGTTGGTCCGCAGGCCGCGCCACAGCGAGTCCTGGTGATCCTTCGGCCGCAGCGGCGGCGAGGCGACGAACTTGGCGCCCTCGAAATCCGGCCGGGCCAGGTCGTCCAGGGACAGGTAGAGGTACTGCGGGCAGGTCTCGGCGAACACGTTCTGCCCGGCGTCGCGCGCCTGCGCGACCGCCTCGAGCGCCTGGCGGGCGGACAGGTGCACGATGTACAGCGGGCAGCCGGCCACCTTGGCCAGCGTGATCGCCCGCCCGGTGGCCTCGCCTTCTAGCTCGGGCGGGCGGGTCAGGCCGTGGTTCACCGGGTCTGTGCGGCCTGCCGCGAGCGCCTGGGCGACCAGCTGGTCGATGGCGATGCCGTTTTCCGCGTGCATCATCACCGTCGCGCCCGAACGGGCCGCCTGCTGCATGGCGAGCAGGATCTCGCCGTCGGTGGCGTAGAACACCCCGGGGTAGGCCATGAACATCTTGAAGCTGTTCACCCCGGCGGCGATGCAGGCGTCCATCTCCTTCAGCGTCGTGTCGTTGACGTCGGAGACGATCATGTGGAAGCCGTAGTCGATGGCGCAGTTGCCGTCCGCCTTGGCGTGCCACTTGTCCAGCGTGGCGAGCAGCGAGGTGCCCTTGGCCTGGACGGCGAAGTCGATGATCGTTGTGGTGCCGCCCCAGGCCGCGGCGCAGGTGCCGGTCTCGAAGGTGTCCACCGAGAAGGTGCCGCCGAACGGCATCTCCATATGCGTGTGCACGTCGATCCCGCCGGGCAGCACGTACTTGCCCGTCGCGTCGATGACCCGGTCCGCGGCTTCGGCCGCGGGTGCGTCAGCCGGCGGGCGGCCGGGCTCGCCGGTCAGGTCCCGCGCCAGGATGGCCGCGATCTTCTCCCCGGCCACCAGCACGTCGGCGTCCAGCGTCCCGGACGCCGTCACCACCGTGCCGCCGGTGATGAGGGTGGTGCTCATGGCTGCACCAGCGACTCGTACTGGTCCGGCCTGCGGTCGCGGTAGAACTGCCACAGGTTCCTGACCTCGGCCAGCTGCTCCATGTCCAGGTCGCGCACCAGCACCTCGTCCTTGTCGTCGGCCGCGGCGTCGCCGACGAGCTGCCCGCGCGGGTTGGCGAAGTAGGTCTGGCCGTAGAAGTCGTTCTCGCCGAGCGGCTCGATGCCGACCCGGTTGATCGCGCCGACGAAGTACTCGTTGGCCACCGCCGCCGCGGGCTGCTCGAGCCGCCACAGGTACTGGGACAGGCCGCGGCTGGTGGCCGACGGGTTGAACACGATCCGGGCGCCGGCCAGGCCGAGCGCCCGCCAGCCCTCGGGGAAGTGCCGGTCGTAGCAGATGTACACGCCGATCCGGCCGGCCGCGGTGTCGAAGACCGGATAGCCCAGGTTGCCCGGCCGGAAGTAGAACTTCTCCCAGAAGCCCTTTACCTGCGGAAGGTGGGTCTTGCGGTACTTGCCCAGGTAGCTCCCGTCGGCGTCGATCACCGCCGCGGTGTTGTAGTAGATGCCCGGGTGCTCTTCCTCGTACATCGGCGCGATGATGACGATGCCGTGCTGCCGCGCCACGTCCTGCAGCAGCCGGGTGGTGGGCCCGTCCGGGATCGCCTCGGTGTAGGAGTAGTAGTCGGCGTCCTGCACCTGGCAGAAGTACGGCCCGTAGAAGAGCTCCTGGAGGCACACCACCTGGGCGCCGTCCGAGGCCGCCGTCTGGATATGGTTCACCGCCGCCGCGATCATCGAATCCTTGTCCCCGGTCCAGCGCTGCTGGATAAGCCCGGCCCGGACGATCTCAGCCATCGGGTCCTGCCCTCCTGTTTGTCCGCGTAAAGCCCCATCTTAGATCTCAGGCTGGTGGCGGGGGTGGCGCGTCGCCGCGCGCCACGTACGGCAGGACGAGGCCGGCCGCGGCGATGAGCGCGCCCGCCGCCACCAGCCGCAACAGCGCCGAACCCGCTCCCGGTCCGGCCGCCGGCAGCATCCCGGCGCCCGCCCCGAGCGCGAGCAGGGCCGCGCCGCACGCCAGCACGCGGACCTGGGGCCGCAGCGCCTGGGGCGACGCGCCGGATTCGGCCAGGTGCACCGCCAGCAGGTAGGCGATGAGCGCGGCGCCGAGGACCGCGGTGTGCCACGGCCGGGACGGGTGCAGCACCTCCAGCCACAGC
>JBKQQQ010000358.1:0-3396 GCA_052144275.1 Streptosporangiaceae bacterium | reverse complement strand
GGACGCGCTGCTCGGCCGGTTCAGCGTCGCTCCGGGGCAGGTCCGGCTGCCCGCGGCGGCCGTGGCGGCGCCGGCCATCCCCGCGGGCGCGGACTTCCGGATTCCCGGGCTCACGCCCTTCCTCACCTCCAACGCCAGCTTCTACCGCGTCGACACCGACCTGGTCCTGCCGCAGGTGTCGCCGGCCACCTGGACGCTGCGGATCGACGGCATGGTCGACCGGGAGCTTGAGTTCACCTTCGCCGAGCTGCTGAAGATGCCGCTAGCCGAGGCCGACATCACGCTGGTGTGCGTCTCGAACGAGGTCGGCGGCACCTACAACGGCAACGCCAGGTGGCTCGGCGTGCCGCTGGCCGGGCTGCTCCGCCGGGCCGGGGTGCAGGCAGGCGCCGACCAGGTGCTGTCCGCTGCCACCGACGGGATGACCATCTCCACCCCGGTCGCCGCCATTATGGACGGCCCCATTATGAATGGGCACAGTGCGCTGCTGGCCGTCGGCATGAACGGCCAGCCGCTGCCCGTCGCGCACGGCTTCCCCGCGCGCATGGTAGTCCCCGGCCTGTACGGCTACGTGTCCGCGACCAAGTGGGTCACCCGCCTGACGCTGACCACCTTCGCCCGGCAGCGGGCCTACTGGACGCAGCGCGGCTACGCGGCTCAGGCGCCGGTCAAGACCGAGTCGCGGATCGACGTGCCCAAGCCGCTCGCGCAGGTCAAGGCCGGACCGGTGACCGTGGCGGGCGTCGCCTGGGCGCCCGCCCGGGGCATCGCCGCGGTCGAGGTCAGCGCGGATGGCGGCCCGTGGCGCCCGGCCCGGCTGGCCACCTCGGGCGGCATCGACACGTGGCGGCAGTGGATGCAGACCTGGGACGCCACCCCGGGAGTACACCGGCTGCAGGTGCGGGCCACCGACAACACGGGCGCGACCCAGCCCTCGCGGCGCGCCCAGCCCGTTCCCAGCGGCGCCAGCGGCTGGGATTCCGTCGTGGTGACCGTCACGTGACGGCGCCGCATCCCTGGGACGGCACAAGGCCGTACCCGCACGTGAACCCTATATAAGGAGTAAAGACATGAAGCATCGCCTTCTGGCCGTGTCCGGTCTCGCCGTCAGCCTCGCGCTCGGCACCGCCGCGTGCAGCTCCAGCGGGTCCTCCTCGTCCGCGGCCTCGGCGGGGTCCGCCCCCGCGTCGGGGGGGTCCGCCGCGGCGCCGGCCGCGGCCGGATCCGGGGCGGCCGCCGCGATGGACTTCGGGCCGGCCTGCTCGTCCGTGCCGAAGTCCGGGGCGGGCAGCTTCAGCGGCATGGCCGCCGCGCCGGTCGCCACCGCCGCCTCGGCCAACCCGGCGCTGTCCACGCTGGTCACGGCGGTGAAGAAAGCCGGGCTCGTGGACACGCTCAACTCCGCGTCGAACATCACCGTGTTCGCGCCGGACAACGCCGCGTTCGCCAAGATCCCGCCGGCCACCCTGGCCAAGGTCCTGGCCGACAAGGCCGAACTGACCAAGATCCTGACCTACCACGTGGCTTCCGGCCGCTACACCCCGGACCAGCTCGCCGCCGGCACCACGATCAAGACCCTGGAAGGCGCCACCGTCACCCCGGGCACGATGGGCGGCACCTACGAGGTCAACGACGCGCACGTGGTGTGCGGCAACGTCCAGACCGCCAACGCCACCGTGTACGTCATCGACACGGTGCTGATGCCCCCGTCGTCCTGATCACGGAGCTGGCTGAGCCGGGGCGTGAAGCGCCGCCCGTTCGGGACAAAGATTTTCCTCCCGAACGGGCGGCGGCATGCGGTCAGGACAGCTCCACGATCGGCCCGGGGTAGCCGGGGATGGGGGCCAGCTTCCACGGCGCCTGGATGTCCGCCGGGTCCAGGCCGACCAGTTCCGGGACGTACCTGCGGACGTACTGGCCGTCGTGGTCGAACCGCTGGGCCTGGCGCAGCGGGTTCATCACCCGGTTGGGGATGCGTCCTACCCGCTCCACGGCCGGCATCTGGATGGCCTGCGGCACCGGGCATCCCCTGCGCCAGGTGGCCGCGCGCCAGGCCCGCCAGTACGGGGTGAAGACCCGGTAGTGGCCGCCGCTGGCCGGCTTGAGGTCCCCGGGCGGCACGACGGTCAGGCCAGGGGTTAGGGCCAGGTCGAGCCGGTGCCTGGCGCATCTGCCTCCTTGGGTTGGTGTGGCCGGCGAAGGGTGGCCATGAGACCCTTTCTAGCGGATCGGCCCGGTGATCGTGGCGGCCAGCGGCGCCACCAAGACCTTCACCACCCCCGACGGACGCGCCCTGCGGCGAGCTGTTCGAGTACGACGCGGAAAGCGGCCAGCTGGTCCTGGGCTCCGACCCGGCTAAAGTCGGGGCATGACTTTGGGCACTTGGGGCCACCCCCGGGTGGGCGTGTCGAGCTGCCTGCTCGGCGAGGAGGTCCGGTTCAACGGCGGGCACACGCGCTACCGGGTCCTCACCGACTCACTCGACCCGTACGTCGACTGGGTGCCCTACTGCCCCGAGATGGAAATCGGGCTCGGTACCCCGCGCGAGGCAATCCGGCTGACCGCCGGCGGGCGCCTGGTCAACCGCGGCGGCACCGCCGACCACACGGCGGCCATGGCGGCCCTGCCGCTGCCCGCGGACCTGGACGGCTACGTGCTCAAGGCCAAGTCACCGAGCTGCGGCATCCGCGCCATCCCGCGGTACCGCGACGACGGGCGGGCCGCTGACGGGCGGGCCGCCGACCACGCCGGCCGCGGCCTGTACGCTTCGCGGGTACTGAGCGCGTTCCCGCTGCTGGCGGCCGAGGACGAGGGCCGCCTGAACGACCCGGGGCTGCGGGAGGAGTTTGTCGAGCGGATCTTCGCGGCGGCCCGGCTGCGTTCTCTTCTGGGCGGGCCGTGGTCGGCCGGGGACCTGGTCGGCTTCCACGCCCAGCACAAGCTGCAGATGCTGGCGCACGACCCCTTGCGCTACCGGTCGGCGGGGCGGGTGGTGGCCGCGGCCGGCGCTGCGCCACGCGAGCAGACCGCGTTGGCGTATAGGGATGTGTTCCTGGCCGCGATGGCGGTTAAGGCCACTCGCGGCCGCCACGCCAACGCGCTGCAGCACGCCTACAGCCGGATCGGCCGGGAACTCGACCGGGCGCGGCGTCACGACCTGGTGGCCAGGATCGACGCCTACCGGCGCGGCGAGGAGCCGCTCAGCGTGCCGGTCGCGCTGCTCGCCCACTACGCCCTGGACCTGCCCTGGCTGGCGGAGCAGACGTACCTCAGGCCCTTCCCCCCGGACCTGCGCCTGCGGCACGCCGTTTCGGCGGGAGCGGGATGAAGCCTCTGGTCCGGGCGATGTAGTCGGCGTACTGGGGGCGGTCGGCCATCCGGCGTTCGGTGAGCCGC
>JBKQQQ010000357.1:0-2811 GCA_052144275.1 Streptosporangiaceae bacterium | reverse complement strand
CGGCGCAGCGCATTCGTTCCTCAACGACCACGACCCCGCCGATGCCTCCAGGCTGATGATCGTGCTAGCCCGCCTGTCGCGCAGCGCCTACCACGAGCCATCGGCACGAGACGCCCGCCGCCGCATCATCGCGTTCTTCGACGAGCACCTCAGGAGCTGACCGGAACCAGCAGACGGCAGCCGCAACACGCCCCAGGGCCTTCATGTTAGATGATTGGCTTCATCAGGCCGAGCCCAGGGCTCGCTCGCCAGCGCTGCACGGGATGCATACTGACGCAGGCCCGGAGGACATGCCAGCGGGCCCGGTTCCGGCGCCTGCAGTCCTGCCTCGCCAGATAAGCGCGTTATCAGCCCGGGGCACATATCTGGATCATCTGTGTTGCCTAGCGCCGTCAACACTTGCAGAAGGCGCAACGCCCGATTCGCTCTGTAATTGTTTGAGCCAACTGCAATTCACTCGTTAGTCACGTACTGTGACGGACTATCGGCTGTGGGTGAAGGATCTGTCGATTATCCCGAGGCGCAGTCCGCTTTGATGATCAACCCCTCCGCTCAGCAACTTCAGAGACGCGGTTTTGACCTCGATGCAGGCACGTCCCTTCTTTGATCCCGATCATGAGCTCCTTCTGCAATAAGGCTGTCCCGTTCAGTTGGTCTCTGCGACCGGCACCTCCGCTAGCTGGGCTTCGAAGAGTCGCCCTGAACGGTCGCAGCGGGAGCTGTTCAGGTCATCTCTTCGGCTTCGGCGCCGAGGGTCGTCACCACGCCGCGGAGACTGGCAAGACGCGAGGTGTCGTGCCGGGCAGCGAGGTAAAGACGCCGTTGTCGATCCGGCCGAACGCGAAGGCCTGGACCAGCACATGGTCACCGTCGCCGGCCACCGACAGCACCTGGCACGGCGAGAAGATCGCGTCCTGGGCGTCGGCGTCGGTACCGAACCGAGCTGTCTGCGTCCGCAGCACCCGGATCAGCTGCCCGTTCGCGGCGGACAGCTCGACGACCCGGGCCGTCGCGGTGTGGTGCGCGGCGCGGCAGGACGACGCGATGACCTCGCCGCCGCCGGGTGCGATCATCGCGGACTGCAGGCCCGGCACCGGGGCGGGAAAGGCCGCCAGCGGTGCCGCGGCCAGGCTGCCGCCGGGCGCCACGGCATCCAGGTGGCGGATTCCGGTGATCTCGGCCGGGATCGTGTTCGGCGTGGTGCTGTGCCACCAGGGGACGACGATTGTTCTGGTGCTGGCCCAGGCGGGAATGCCCGGCCAGTACCCCGGCGTGCTCTGGCCGGTCCAGGTGCGGATTGCCCCGCTGGCCACGTTGATGACCTCGACGCTGCCGTACAGCGACCCGGCCCCGAAGTCATGCAGCAGGGACAGTGCAAGCATCCTGCCGTCCGGGGACAGCGCCGCGCCAGTCACCGGCATGCCCCGGCTGTCGAAGGTCAGCTGGCCCAGGCCCCCGGGCCGGCCGTCTGGGAAGACGGTCAGCTGGAACACGGTGACGTCAGCCACGCCGGGCAGGTCGCCGCCCCGGGACACGACGATCACGAAGTGCCGCCCGTCCCCGCTGCCGAAGGCCTCGCCGCCGACCCAGGCCCGCCCGGTCGCCGCCGGCCCGGGTATCGCGACCGAGCCCGTCACGTACCCGTCGCCCGAGGCCCGCACGACAACCTCCAGCCCGGCGACCACGAGGTAGAAGCGAGGCATGCCGCCCGGTCGCGGCAGCGACATGTTCGCGGGCACGCTGACGGGGGAGCGCTGGCCCGCCGTGCAGGCCGACAGGGCCGCGACACACACGGCAGCTGCCGCAGCCACGACTTTGACTGCCCGCATGCTGATCAGACGCACCACCGCCCGCCCAGGTTGCGCGGGCGTTGCGGTACGGGGCCGTGACCCTCTTCGGGTCGGCCAGATCTGATGAGGACTGGCCACGGCTTGGCCGCATCCCAGAGAAAGGCCACGTCGGCCGAGACCTGACACCAGGCCCCTCGGGAGGGACACGAAGTTTTCAGCTGAACGACGAAAGTCTGGTCGCAAGGTTCACGCGGACATCGAAGCCTTCGCCTGAACAGGACAACGTATGTCCGATATGCCCGTTTAGTAAGTTTCTCGTTTCTGATCTTGATTGTAGGTTCTTAAAGAGTTGTCCAGCGGCGCCCCCGTGACCTGGACCGATGCGCGGTGTCTCAACGATCTGTCCGGCAAGCTTTCTCATCGATCTGTCATTTCCTGCAAGCCTGCACCGCTGCTATTGTCGCCGGCAGAAGAGCGCGCCCGCCCGCGGGCTGCGATTGCCCAAGACTTCCTGGCCGCTGATCCTGCGCGGTGGATGATAGGCGGGTGATGTCCGGGCCGGTCAGGGACTTCGACGTTCACCCCGATGAAGACCAGGTGCGCTTGTTCCGGCGGCGATGTTGTGCTGTGGCACTACGCTGCGCGCGGCGCTGGTTCAAGATCAACCTCACAACTAGCCGGGCAGATCGTGGAAACCGGCGGCGATGAGCCGGGCGGCCGTCTCGCGTTCAATTGTGATATCGCCACCCCGATGCGCCGCCACGGCAACACGGTGTTCGCTGTCGACCTGTTCGCCGACATGCTGCAGACGGCCGTTGCCGCCCGGCACGACAGTCATCTCCATGCTCCTCGGCGGTTTCATCGTCGGATCGGTGATTGAGGCTGGGTCGCCGGGGAAGTGATCGCCGGTGATGTCCGATCGCCGGGTTTGGTTCCGACGTCTATGAGGAAGGCGCCAATCGGGTGCCTGAGTGAAAGGACACTGCAGTGAAGTACATGATCTTGACCTTCGCTTCGCAGC
>JBKQQQ010000356.1:0-6413 GCA_052144275.1 Streptosporangiaceae bacterium | reverse complement strand
CGCCACGGTGACCGGCATCGACACACAACAGATCCGCCGAAAACCCATCCCGGGCGGCCTGATCAACGAGTACTCGCACGCCGCCTGACAGACGGAAGACCTCCAGGTCACCGACCGAATCCTATTTCCGAGCGGGACAGGTTACCCGGGCGGACCTGCAGCTGCTCGACCGCCGCCACCCCGCCGCCGGCCAAAGCGGAGGCGACCTGGCCGAGGTCACAGCAGATGTTGTAGGCGCGTTCCAGGACCGGCCGGGCGGCCCGCCCGCCGGCGTGCACCTGCGCGAGCGCGTCCAAGATGGTGGGCGTACCGATGCCAGCCGCAGCCCCCGGTGACCAGGCGCAGCAGGTAACGGGCCTCCAGCGGGGTGGCCTGGGCGAGCAGGCCGGCCAGCAGATCCAGCTTGCGGCCCTGCGAGCCCGGCCCCTCGGACTCGGCGATCCGGTGCAGGGTGTCCACCACGACCGCGACCTGCAGGCTGGCCGCCCGGCCCGCGGCGGTCACGGTCAGCATCTGCTCGGCGGCCTGGCCGAGGTCGCCGGTCTCCCGCACACTGGCGGCGACCTGCTCGGGGCCGGCACCGGTAGCGGCGGCGACCGCGCGGATGGCGAGCTTCTCGGCCAGGCCGAGGTCCACGCCGGCGAACTCCGGGGCGATCAGGCCCTGGCACAAGCAGCAGACCGTGGGCAGCAACCCGCCCGGGGCCCGGGCCAGCAAGGCAGCAAGACGGCCGGTCAGCGCCAGCCGGGCCCGGCCCGCTCCAGGTCGCGGGACCTCGGCGACCGTCTCGTACCGCAGCGCGCTCCCCTTCGCTTGCCCTGCTCCGCCACCCGCAAAGTCCGGCCCGTGGGCCGTGGCAGCTCCAGTCGTCCTGTTCAACGCACCCGACGGTGATACGCATCCGGCGTGCCATCTTGAGTCAGTCCGTGAGGCGCAGTGCCAGCCGAGCATGTCCGCCGCGACGGTCAGATGACGGTCAAGCGATCTTGGAACACTCTAGATGATCTTAAAACTAGGCTTTGACCTGGGAAAACGAGTGGAGCTATGGGGATTCGAACCCCAGACCTCTTGCATGCCATACAGTGGCAACACGTCCACCCGCGTCCATCACCGCAGGTCACCGTCTCAGGACGTCCGCATCAGTCCTCCGGAATCCAGGCCGGTTGCTGTACTTTCGTGCTGTACCGCTCTCGGGCAACTCGCCGGTTGCACCAGTGGCCCGTACAACCTGAGCTCCTGGCGATGGCGGCTCAGCATCATATGCTCAGTTTCGAGGACCGCGAGTGATGGAGGACCTGCTGTGACCGGCTACCGTCCCATGACCCTAGCCGCCCTGGCCGGCCGGCTGGACCGGACGGGTGATGCCAAGGTGCGGTGGAAACTGGTGTGGGAGTTCCTGGAAGAATACCGCTGGGAACTCGCTGACGTGCAGCTATCGCTGCTGCAGGACGAGCCATCCCCGACGGGTGACGAACGATGGGACACTCTCTTGGCGGCGCTGGCTGAGCATCTTGCCGCAGGGCACGATGCCGCCCCGCCACCATGGGCTGAACTGCGGGTGCTGCGGCGGCCGTGGTTCCCGGCCGAGCTGGAGATCCAGCGGGCCGAGGCGCTGGTGTGGGCACCGGCAGCCTTCCGCAAACACGGGGTCTACCTGTCGGCGCGGGACCTGGAGGCTGCGTGAGCGAGGCCGACGACGTCCTCCTTGGCCGGGAAGAATTGGAACGGACTTTCACCGCTCTCGGCGAGCGCCTGGCCCGCAGGGGTGTCGTCGCGGACGTATTCGTCGTGGGCGGTGCTGCCATGGCCCTGGCTTACGATGCCACTCGCGTGACCCGAGATGTCGATGCGAGGTTCGTTCCGCACGGGATCGTCCTCGAAGAAGCCAGGCGGGTCGCCGATGACCTGGGGTTGCCTCCATGGTGGCTGAATGAGCAGGCGACCGCCTATATCTCCGGGAAGGATGACCCC
Organism: Streptosporangiaceae bacterium; assembly: GCA_052144275.1. Taxonomy (GTDB): domain Bacteria; phylum Actinomycetota; class Actinomycetes; order Streptosporangiales; family Streptosporangiaceae; genus Palsa-504. Next base: position 4,442 of record JBKQQQ010000356.1, on the reverse strand, counting down.
GGGAAACGCCGCGTTTTCGACCATCCGGGGCTGCGCGTCATGGCAGCATCACCAGAACATGTCTTTGCCATGAAAGCACTGGCGGCCCGGACACGCGACATCGACGACCTTCGGCTACTGGCGGGCATGATCGGCGTGGAAACAGCCGATGCCGCATTGCGGGTATGCGCGGACTTCTACCCAGACGAACCAATACCTCCCAGGACCGACGCGGTCCTGCGGGAACTTTTCGGCTGATCCCGGAATTGAGCCGGACGCAGTTCCGTGCCGCTCCCCTGATCAGCTCTGGATGAGCGAAAGCTGATCACGTCGTCAGCGGCGCCGAGGGCGAGAGAATGGCCGGTGATGACGCAGCGCCGGCTGGAAGGTGGTACGCATGCAGGCTCGTGTCCTGGATGCTGAACTGGCTGCGCTGCAGGACCAGGTGAAGCAACTTCAGGCCGAGAATGCCCGCTTGCTGCGGTTGCTGGAACTGAATCCGCAGGAAGCTCGCCCGCCGGGTCCGGCGCAGGCCGGGATCTTCGACGCGGCTCCCGGCGGAGTCCACGCTGGCTCCCGGCCAGCGTTGAAGGTGGCGTTCTTCCGGGCGCTGTTCGCTGCCAGGACAGATGTGTACGCCGTCCGCTGGGAGAGCGCCAGATCGGGCAGGTCGGGGTGGATGCCGGCGGTCCGCGGCGGCTGGCGCAAAGGCGTCACGGCCGCGGCCAGGCAGTACCTGCCGCTGTCAGAAGAGGTCATTACTGCCCACTTGTCCGGCGAACTCGAGGTAGGCCTGTACCCGCTGCTGGATGGTGATCTCTGCTGGTGGCTGGCGGCTGATTTCGATGGCCCGGCGGCGATGCTGGACGCGCTGGCTTACGTGAAGGCCGGACGTGCTGCTGGGATCCCCGCCGCGCTGGAGGTTTCCCGGTCGGGCACCGGGGCGCACGCGTGGCTTTTCTTTGCCGCGCCCGTTCCCGCAGCCACCGCCCGGCAGGCTGGAACTGGGCTGCTGCGTGAGGCCATCGCGCTGCGCGGGCGCATGGACCTGTCCAGCTATGACCGGCTGTTCCCGTCCCAAGACGTGCTGCAGGCAGGCGGGCTGGGTAACCTCATCGCCGCGCCATTGCAGGGGCGGTGCCGACGCCGGGGCGCGACCGTCTTCCTGGACCTAGCCACCCTCGAACCGCATGAGGACCAGTGGTCGTACCTGTCTACCGTCCCCCGGCTCTCCCCCCGCGAGATCACCCAGGCTGCTAAGCGGCTCGGCCAGGTCAGCGTGGGAATCTCGGTGGACCGGCTGCGGCCCGCATCGTCGACCCGGATCGCTGTCCCAGCCCCCGCGTTCGTGAAGGCGCGGCTGGGCGCGATGATCACCGTGGCGTCTACGGATCTGCCACCAGCGTTGCTGGCAACGCTCAAGCACGCTGCCTCGATGCCCAACCCGCTGTTCTATGAACGCCAGCGCCGGCGGGCCTCTACCTGGGATATCCCCCGGTTCCTGCGCAGCTACGACGAGACTCTCACCGGCGACCTGATCGTGCCCAGGGGCCTTATCGGCCAGGTGGGCCAGCTGGTCGGCCAGGCCGGCAGCAAACTAGAAATCACCGATGAGCGCCAGTCAGGGAACCCGCAGGCCTTCGACTTCCTGGGCGTCCTCGACCCCGAGCAGCAGGCCGCCCACGACGCCATGGCCAAGCACGAGCTTGGTGTCCTGGTCGCGCCACCCGGCGCCGGAAAAACCGTCATCGCCTGCGCCCTGATCGCTACCCACGCCGTGTCCACCCTCATACTCGTCGACCGCAAAGCGCTCGCCGACCAATGGCGCACCCGGATCCAGGAGCTGCTCGGCATCAAACCCGGCCAGCGGGGCGGCGGCCGCACCAAGACCCGCGGCATCATCGACATCGCCACCCTGCAAACCCTTTCCCGCACCGAAGACATCAGCGCCCTCACCGGCGGCTACGGACTCGTAGTCGTCGATGAGTGCCACCACGTCCCGGCCGCCGCATTCGAGCATGCGGTACGGCAGATCCCGGCCCGCCGCTGGCTGGGCCTGACCGCTACCCCGTACCGCCGCGACCAGCTTGATGACCTCATCGGCCTGCAGCTCGGCCCGGCCCGCCACACCATGACACTGGCTGCATCCGGGACGCTCTCCCTGCGGCCGTCAGCAGCCGCTCCCCCTGAACCAGTCCTGCATATTCACCCCACGGCGTTCCGCTACACCGGCAACGCCGACCCCACAGCGCCAGGCGGCATCGCCGCCATTTACCGCGACCTGGCCGCCGACGACACACGGATCCGTCAAGTCACCGGTGACGTCCTCGCCGCCCTGCAGCGAGGACGCCACTGCCTCGTGCTGACCCAATGGACCGGCCACGTCGACAGGCTCGCATCAGCGCTGCGCGAGCACGGATACGACCCCGTTGTACTGCGCGGCGGCATGGGCGCCAAAGCCCGGACCGCCGCCCTCGCACGCCTGCAGCCCATGCTCGGCCAGCCACCCCTGCTCGTCGTCGCTACCGGCCCCTACATCGGCGAAGGCTTCGACTGCCCAGCACTCGACACCCTGTTCCTCGCCGCACCTATCGCGTTCAAAGGACGGCTCATCCAATACGCGGGGCGAATCCTGCGGCCCTACCCCGGCAAGGAAACCGCCGAAGTCCACGACTACCACGACATCGCGACCGGAGTCCTGGCCTCATCCCTGGCCAGACGCGCCCCCGGCTACACGAGCCTGGGATTCCCCAACCCCCGCCACCTCATCAACGCAAGACCTGCCTCAGCTACAGAGGTACCGGGAGTCCTGAGCTGACGGGCCGGCTAACAATGCTCGTCTGCCGGGGGCACGGCAACAATCCGGCCGACCTGGCTGGCTAGTACCTGCGGCACCCGCGTCGGTGAACGAGCTTTCCTTCGGCCGCGAGCCAACACACAGCGCGGCACATTCGCCGTCCGGATCGGCGCGGCGCGCCAGGGCCGGGCGGCGCGCAGCAGGCGCGCCGCGATGCGCGGCCTGGCAACACGCGCCGCGCCACCAGCGGCACGCGCCACACGTCTTGACTCGTCTGCGCGCCGACTTGCCCCGTGCACCCGCGCCATACCCAGCGTGGCGCGCGCCACGACCATGCCGCGCCGCATGAGCGCCCGCACTTCGGCCGCGTTAGCGCGCATCACTCTCGCAGGAGATATGCGTCGGCCCAGCGGTGCCGGGCATGACTAGCCTGACCCGTTGCACGGCTGCACAAGGCACCTGCAAATAGGCTCAGAATGGCCGTGCCGAAGCGGGCCACCTCTCCCGCACCTCGGCCGGCGCCGCCAGAAGAGAGGGCCCCGTTTGCCTGGTCAGGCGCACTCTGCGGTTATCTCAGGCTCGGGCGGCAACCGGCGAGGCGACCGCCCGACATCCGCACGGACTCCAGATCCGAACTGGCGTGCGATGCTTTTCGCAGCGGCTGCTGCTGTACTTTGCTGCTGTACCAGGCCCTGGAACCCTGCGGTCAGGCTTTCGAATTATGGCATTTGAGCTGGGGTGGAGCTATGGGGATTCGAACCCCAGACCTCTTGCATGCCATACAGTTGCAACGCGTCCACCCGCGTCCATCTCCGCAGGTCACCGTCTCAGGGCGTCCGCACGAGTCCGCCGGAATCCAGGCCGGTTGCTGTACTTTCGTGCTGTACCGCTCTCGGCAACAGCGGTGCATCCTGCGAGGTGGTAGCTACCTGTGGCTGGCTCCGCGGTCCTCGCCCAGCGGTCCTGCCTGTCCGAGCGTTCCGTGCCTGGCGAGCAGGCACGACCCGTGCGCTCAGTGTGGCTCGGCTACTCCGGAGTGGCTGCGGCTCGCTTCGCGGCGGCTACCTCCGTTCGCTTCGACACACCGAGCTTGGCCAGTACCGACGAGACGTGGTGGTCGACTGTCTTTGATGAGATCACCAGCTTGATGGCAATGCTGGCGTTCGTGCGCCCCTCGCAGAGCAATTCGAGCACTTCCTGCTCTCGTTGGGTCAGGCCGAGTGGATTCTCGCGCGTCGCGGCTCGCTGCCCGGCTGGAACGGATCGAATGCCAAGCGAGCGCATCTTCTGGCGAATGATCCGAGCCGTCGCGACGGCCCCGAGCTCGTTGCAGATGTCGAGCGCTCGTCGCAGCGCTAGCTCATCAGGCGCATCGAGCAGCGCGAGCGCTGCGTCGTATGGGCAGCCCAGCGCATCGAACAGTTCGGATGCGCCGCGATGGTCTCCGGTAAGCTGCAGCCGGTAGGGCTCGGCCAGTTCGCGCTGACTCGTCCGGGGCGATCCGGTGCGTAGCAGCCACACCGCGATCTCGCCGTTGAGCCTGTGGGGTGCCAGAAGTACGCCCGGCCTGTGACCTGCAGCGATGCGTCACGGGTCAGCGGTAGGCCATGATGATCGCCCGTGTCCCTCCGTCTGCTCTATCTCACCTTCAGCCGGGTCTGCAGCT
>JBKQQQ010000355.1:0-11953 GCA_052144275.1 Streptosporangiaceae bacterium | reverse complement strand
CGCCGTGGGGCGTTCCTTCTTATTCGCTGTTCGGCTGGCAGCGGCCGTGCTACCTGCTGGCCGACGGCTACGCCAAGACGTACGCCGAACTGCTCGAGACGACGGACTGGGAGAAGTTCGGCCGGGGTAAGGACCCGCGCTGCGACAACTGCATGGCGCACTGCGGCTACGAGCCGAGCGCCGTGCTGGCCACCATGAGCTCGCTCCGGGAGAGCATCCGCGCCACCGTGTCCGTCTGACTGCCTCACCGGGGCGTAGCCGGTAGCGTGGCGCCCATGGCACGAGGTGCCGACCCGGCGATGCCCCCGACTGGCCCGGACCCGCCGGCGGACCTAATTCGGCAGCTCATGGTGTTCGGCAGCCCCAGGTCCGGGACGACGCTCATCGGAACTTCTCCTCGCGCCTGCGGCGCTCCCGTTGCGACAGTTATCCGGTGTACCAGCGTAGACCCGAACTGCTCGGGTGCGCGCTACCGGCGCAGCTGGCAGGCCAGGGCTTGCTCGATGGCGGCGAAGCGGATCCGCTCCTGTTCCAGCCGCACCGAGGGGCCGAGCGTGCCGTCGACGAGATCACGGTAAAGCTCCCCCTCCTCGGCGTCCAGGAGGTCCAGGGTGGCGGCCGTCGGCCGCGGCTCGGTCACCCACTGGCCGCGGTGTGCGAGCAACGTCGCGCGGTCCATCAGCATGGACCGCGCGTGGCCGAATCGGTGACGTAGCCGGTTCAGGATCGCGAACCCGTGGGTATCGATGTCACCCCAGTAGACGAGGTCCAGGTCCGCCAGCCAGCCGAGCGGCTCGAGCGCGTTCACTGCGTATCCCCCGCCGAAGATGACGATGGCGTCGCCGGGAAGCGGGAAGGCCAGGTAGGTGATCTCGTTCTCGACCACGTACGTCCGGCTGGTGCCGGGCGGAGGCGCGCCGAGCTCGTCCACGCGAACGGAGAGCTCGCTGAAACCGCACAGTGCTGGCCACGGGGGGACGACCCCCCCAGACCCCCCCAATCCCTCTCCCGGGGGGACCCATCCCCCCGGACCCCCCTTGGAGCGGAACCGCACGTAGCCCGGCCTGCGGAGGAACCGGTACCGGCAGGCGAAGTCGGCCGCGCCGGCGTCGATCCGGTCCGGGTCGAGCTGCAGGTCGAGCAGTTCGGCGAGCACGCCCTGGTGGTGCTCGATGAACTTGGTGTCCACGCCGGGCACGTCGACCTGCCGCAGGTACATCCCTGGCGACTGCCGCTCGTCGATCCACCGGACCGTGGCCAGCAGCTTGTCCCACCGGTCCGCCAGCCGGAGCAGCTGCATCGGGCGGCGCGCCAGCCACGGGACAAGCCGAGGGCAGCTCCCGGCCGTCGCCTCGGCCAGGGAGCTGAACCTGCGCACCTCGGCGCGCACGCCGAGCAGCTCCCACGCGCGGTCATAACCGTCGATCCAGGCCCGGCAGGGAATCATGTTGGCGCCCACCTGACGGCCCCCGACTTTCTTGTACTCGACGCGCAGCGGACCACGCTCGGCGCGGCCCCACTCGGCCGCCCACTCCTGTACCTCGCCGAGGCGTTCAGCGATCTCTCCGGCCGCGGGGCCACGCAGCGGGACACCCAGCGGCTCCCAGTCCCTCCCCGCGGTGAACCCGGCGAGCAACGCTCCGGACTGCCACTTCTTATCGAGCCAGGCGCGGACCTCCGCGGGGCGCGTCCAGGGGTGCGCCACCTCAGTGTCCGGCCGCCGCGGCGGCCGGCACCGGAATGACCTGAGTGCCGTTGGCAGTAGCCTGCTGGCTGACTACGTGCGCGAGCCGCCGGGCGTGGTACTCCTCGATCGTCAGCGTCTGCAACCGGGAGAAGTTACTCCGCGGGTTGTCCACAAAGCCGACGGCGGACACGTACGGCTCGATGACGTGGATCTTCTGCAGCGGGGTCACGATCAGAAGCTGCAGGCCGAGGCGGCCGAACAGCTCGAGCGCGAACCGGGTCGACTCATCCGAGCCCCGGCCAAAGGCCTCGTCGATGACCGCGAACCGGAACGTCCGTGACTTGACCGCACCCCACTCCAGCTTGAACTGGTATGCCAGCGACGCGGCGAGGATCGTGTAGGCCAGCTTCTCCTTCTGGCCCCCGGACTTGCCTGCCGAGTCTGCGTAGTGCTCGTACTCGGTGTCGTCCTCGCGGTAACGTTCAGACGCGGTGAAGATGAACCAGTTCCGCACGTCGGTGACGAACCGGGTCCACTTCCGGTCCGCGTCGGTCTGGCCCTCGCGGCCCCTGAACCGCTCGATGATCCTGCTGACCTGCAGGAACTTCTGCTCGGAATACTGGTCAGAGGCCTCCGCGGACACCGCGCCCTCGGTGCAGGCGCGCAGATCGGCGCGAAAGTCGCGGACGTCGACATGCGGGGTCGGCTGGGCCTCGAGCTTGATGTACCGCCCGGGGTTGTAGTCCACGCCGACCAGCGATTCGTTTATGGTGCCGATCCGTCCCCTGATCACCTCCGCCTGCTTGTTCAGCTGGGACTGGAAGCCGGCGATGTCGCGGATCGTGTTCTGGTTCAGGTACGTCTTGAATTGCTGCTGGAACCGGGGCAGGTCATCGTCGGTCAGCCGCTGGTGCAGCTCCCGGTACCCGTCCGCCGCTTCAACCGCCGCGTCGAGCTCCTCGGTTTCGACCGGGTACTGGCCGCGGAACTCGCCCATCAAGGAGACGATCTTGTTGCCGAGGGTGGTGCGGCGCGCCGTCCGGCGGTCGATGAGCGCGCTGATCTGCTCGCCCGCCGCACTCAGCGCCTGGTCGCAGGCTTCTGCCGTGGACGGCGGCGCGTTGCCGATCTTCGCCAGCAGGCTGGTGGTCGCCTCGAAGCGGGCGCGGGCCGACTCGCAGCCCGGCTCGGCCAGCGTGGCGCTCACCTCGTCGCGGATCCGCCCGGCTCGGGCGATCTCGTTGTCGGCGCTGCCCAGTCGCTGCTGGATCTCGCCGTGGGTCGCGTCGGCGATACCGATATGCTCCCGCACCGTCTCCAGCTCGCGGTTCAGCCTGGCCAATTCGGCCGACGCCGCTTCAAGCTCGCGCTTCTCGGCCTTCAGCTCCTCGGTCCGGTTGACCACGGACTGCCAGTCGATCTCGGCGAACTCGCGGGTCTGATCCAGGCCGGCCAGCACCTGGCCGCGGTCGATCGCGGTGTCGCGTGCATTCTCGTAAGCCGCCTGCTCTTCTTCGACCCCGGAGAGCTGAGCTGCCAGCGACGTGGCCTGCCAGAGCAGGGCCTCGAGCTTGCGCTCGTTGGACCAGCCGAGTACGTACTGGCTGCGGTCGTCGATGCGGTGCCGGTCGTCCTTCTCGTGCCTGCCGCGATCCCCTTTGAACTGACCGGCCTTGGTGATCGCCTTGGCCGCGCGCCGGAACTCGGCCATCGTCTCTACGCACTCGAAGTCGGCCCGCCGGGCGACCTCGCGTTCCAGCCAGGGTGCGAACGGATGGTCCCTGATGTCCAGCTTCGCGGCCAGCGCGCCAGGTGACCAGTTCGGCGGCGGGATCCGCCCCTCCCGGGCCGGGTCCGGGACCCGGTAGTAGACCACCCGCGCCTTCAGGTGATGGCCGTCGATCCAGTCGGACACCGCGGCGTAGTGCTGATCCGGAACAAGCACGGAAAGCGCGAACCCGTGCAGCAGCCGTTCGGCTGCGCCCTCCCAGTCCGCCTCAGCCCGGCGCACCGCGATCAGCTCCCCGGCGAACGGCAGCGCGCGGGTGTCCAGGCGCAGCTCCCGGCACATCCAGGCCCGCAGGTCCAGCTGGCGCTTGGGAATGTTGTTCGGGTGCTCGCGCAGGCTGGCCAGCTCGGCGTTGACCCCGGCCGCCTTGTCGCCGAGCGCCTTGGCCGCGTATCCGGCATCGGTGAGCCTGTTCTGGGCATCGGCGAGATCCTGTTTGGCCCGGTCGCGGACGGCGGCGATCTGGTGGCGGCGGGCGGCGAAGTGCTCCGCGGTCTCGACCGGATCCAGGCCGGCCTCCGCGAGCAGCTTCCCGAACCGCTCGGCCCGGTCCATCCGGTCGCGGCACGCGACCCCGCCCTCTTTGAGCAGGCGGTCGATCTCGGCGAGACGGTTCCCGCCGTGCCCGGCAAGCTCTATGTCAAGCGAGCGTTCCCGCGACCGCAGGTCCTTCAGGCGGGTGGCAAGTTCGGTTAGCTGCGCGCGCAGTTGGGCCCGTTCGGATGAAAGATCGTCGAGCAACCGGTCCACTAGCCCGGCCTTGAGGTCGGCGAAGTAGTATTTCAGCGCGTTTCGCTGGACGGTCAGCGCGGCAATCTCGGCGACCACTTTGTCGTGCGCATCGCATTCGGCCAGCAGCGGGCCGAGCGCGCTGAGCTGGGCTCGTGCGCGCTGCACCGCCTCGTGCGCCTTGGTGAGGTCCTCGAAGTGCGCCACGATATTCGCGGTCCATTTCGCGGCGTCGAACGGCTCCAGCATGTGGTCGCGGACGAAATCGGTGAGGTTGCCGACCGACTTCATGGAAACGGTCCGATGAAACAGCTCCATCGCCTGCTCGGACTCGATGCCGAGACGGCGCCGGAAATCCTTGCCGTACTCCGGGAAGCTGTCGTAGACCCCGGCGCCGCCCGCCCGCAGCCGCCTGCGCAGCGCGGTCATGTCGGAGCCGAAGTCGGCGAAGTCAACGGCCACCGAAAGCGGCTTGTCCGCGGTCACGTAAAACCGGTCCGGCTGCCCGCCGGCGTCGGCGCCGCGCAGCCAGAACACCTGGGCGATGGTGACGGTGGCGTCGTACCCCTCGTTGCCGAAGACGCCGAGGATCACGCTGTACTTTGTGCCGTCGCGTAGCGCGACCGGCTTGGTGGTCCCGGTGACCTCGTTTCGCTCGGACTTGTAATAGCCGAGCACGTAGGAGCGCAGCGACCGCTCCCTGGTGTCGGCGCCGGCGGCCTTGTTGTAGGAGATCCGGTTGGCCGGCAGCAGCAGCGTGGTGACCGCGTCCACGATGGTGGATTTTCCCGAGCCGATATCGCCGGTCAGCAGCGTGTTCCGGGCGTTCGCGTCCAGCGACCAGACGCGCTGGTCAAACGTGCCCCAGTTGTACAGTTCCAGCCGGGTCAGCCGGAAGCCGCTGAGGATCTCGGTCATCCGGCGGCCTCCCTGTCGGCGCCGCCGGTTTCGTCGGCCAGCAGCGCGGCGTATTCGGCGAGCCTGGTGTCGAAGTCGGCGAGCCACTGGCCGTCGACGAAGGCCTTGAGGATGCGCCGTACCTCAAAGACCGGCTCGGCGTTCTTCGCAGGGCGGAGAAAGCCCAGGTCGACCGCCTTGCTTATGTGCGCGTCGATCTTGTCGGCCAGCCGGGCCTCGTTGCTCGTGGCCGGCAGGAACACCCACATCATCTCGGCGATCTGGTCCCGGCTCAGCATCAGCCTGGTGTCGCCGCCTTGCGCGTCGAATTCGGCTAGCTTCTTGCGGAGCAGCGCGAGCAGCAAGCTCACGTGAAAGGACAGCGGGCGGCGCGGGATGAGCCGGGGCAGCGGGTTCTCCGCGGCGGCGGCGTCGCGTACCTCGTCCGGCGGGCGCTGGCGGCAGAACGCGTATCCCTCGGCCTCGTCGACGAGGACCTGCAATCCCAGCACCGCCACATAGTCTCGCACCTGCGGCTGCAGCCGGAGCAGGTGCTGCCAGGCGCGCTCGTGCGTGTCGCGGTACACCACGCCCTTCATTAGCTGGGTGACGGCCAGCGACAGATCCGGCTCGCTCATGAGGGGCTCCTGACGAACGTGACGCGCGGCATGGTCACCTTCCGTTCCCGGCCGTCCGGCTCCTGCCAGCACACCTGCTCGTGGTGGCGCTCGTCGAAGACGAGCCCGAACGTGCCGTCCTTCAGCGACAGGTACGTCACGATCTCCGCGACGCCCTGCCTGATGGGGTGATCGGCGATGAGCTGGGCCAGGCCCACCTGCGGAGCGTGCCGGAGCGCCTGCCGGACGCAGCCGCGCAGCGGCTCCGGATCCACGTAGACCTGCTCGAACAGCGCGGCCGGGTCGGTTTCCTCGTCGGCGGGCCGCACGTTCTGGCTGTCGATGCGCGCCTTGCGCACCGGAGCGTACAGGGGGCGCTCCATGGGCAGCCGGATGGCCGGGGCGGCGGCGTCGAGGTCCATGGTTACCGGGACGGCTTTTTGGTCACGGAGCTGCAGCGCGTGGGCTTCGATGCCGCGCAGGATGTCTATCACCCGGCGGTTCTCGAACCACACCTGGTCATCAAGGAACCGCCGGAGCTGTTCGGACAGCTGGCGCACTGTCGCCTGCGTCCGCTCGGCCGCGTCGAGCCAGTCGTAGTGAATGTGCCGCAGCCGCGGATCCTTCCCGGTGATCTCGGTCAGCTGGTACACGCTGTCCAGCAGGCCGCTCAGCTCCTCCTGCCGTGCCTGGGACAGCAGGAAATCGTAGAACGCCTGGAAGGACTTGCCCTGGTCCGAGCCGGCGATGGTCTCCCGGCTGCCGAGCACGTCATCGAGCAGTTCGCCCTTGCCGCCCTGCCAGCCAGTGATCTTCTCGCGCAGCTGCCGGTCCAGCTTCCTGAAGTTCTCCTCCACTTCACGGAAATCGGCGAGAAGTTCCCGCGCGGTGGCGGAGAACTGCTGGTAGCGGTCGCGGACCGCGCTGACGTCGAGCAGGTCGAGCTCGCCGGCACCGATCCGGGCGATCTGGTCGTCTATCTCCTGGCGCTGCCTGAGCAGCTCGGCGATCCGCTGCTCCGGGTCGGTCTCGGTGCCGAAGACGATCTGCCGCAGCAGGTCGACGATCGTGTTGAGCCGCGACTCGGTGCCGACGAACTCGCGTTCTTTCAGGCTGCCGACCCACTGCAGCGCCTTCTCCACGGCGGGAGTGGCATCGATATGGGGCTCGTCGGTGCCCTCGGGGTAATACTTGCGCAGCCAGCCAGCCTCCGGCGCGGCCCAGTCGTCAAGGTATGCCTTCGCCGGCTTGGGAAATCGCTTCGTCTCGCCGCCGCGCTCGTTGAGCGCGTACAACTCATCGTCTAGACGGCTCGCTAGCTCGGACGCGGAGATCGACCGGACGTTCTCGGCGACGAACACCTGATGCAGGAAGCTGAGCACCAGCGGCGCGTTGTCGGCCCGCAGCAGCCGCCACGCGGGACTGTTGTCGCGCAGCCAGGCCACCTCATCGAAGCTCACCACGCCGGCCGGCGAGCTCGTATCCGTCATGGTGGACCATCGTAGAGGCGAGGGCTGACATTCTCGTTTGCTGCGACGAAAGGGAAATAAGACTTATGGAGGAAAGTGGCGGCCGGGCGGCGGGCCAGCTGCGGCTGCGGCGGGCCGGGCGGGTGATCGTGCTCGATCCGGAGGACCGGGTGTTGTTGTTCCGGTATGACGACGGGCCGCCCAACGGGCGGCACTGGTGCACGCCGGGCGGCGGGCTGAACGACGAGGAGGACTACCTGGCGGGGGCGCGGCGGGAACTGGCCGAGGAGACCGGCTGGACCGATGTGCCGCTCGGACCCGAGGTGCACGAGCGGACGCTGACCATGGAGTACGCGGACGCGATCGTCCGGCAGCACGAGCGGTTCTTCCTGGCCCGGGTGGAGGTCACCCGCCGCGGGTTCGGTGAGGTGGCGGACATGCACGTCTCGGACGGGATCGTCGCGTGGCGCTGGTGGACGCTGGCGGAGATGGAGTCCACCGACGAGGTGATCTGGCCGGCCGGGCTCGCGGAGCTGATCCGGGAGGCACTCGGCCGCTGAACTGACTCAGCCGCTGAACTCGCAGGGCAGGCGCTTGATGCCGTTGATGAAGCTGGACAGCAGCCGGTCCGGCTCGCCCGCGGTGATGTCGGGCACGCGGGTGAGCAGCTCACGCAGCATGACCCTGAGCTCGCGACGGGCGAGATGGGTGCCGAGGCAGTAGTGCGGCCCGGCCCCGCCGAACCCGACGTGCGGGTTCGGTGACCGGGTGATGTCGAAGCGCTCCGGGTCACCGAACACGGCCTCGTCGCGGTTGGCCGAATAGTAGTACAGCACCACCTTGTCGTTCTTGAGGTACTCCTGCCCGTTCATGGTGTGGTCCCGGGTGAGGGTCCGCCGCATGAACACGACCGGCGAGGAATACCGGACGATCTCCTCGACCGCGCCTTCGAGCCGGCCCTCCAGGTCGTCGAGCAGCAGATCGCGCTGGCCGGGGTACTCGGTGAACAGCATCAGCGCGTGCGACAGGGCGTTGCGGGTGGTCTCGTTGCCCGCCACCACCAGCAGGATGAAGAACGAGGCGAGCTCGGCGCTGGTCAGCTGCTCGCCGTCGATGTTGGCGGTCACCAGCGCCGAGACCAGGTCCTCGGCGGCCGCCTGCGCGCGGTCCGCGGCCAGGCCGGTGACCAGGTCGGCCAGCGCCTGCCCGGCGCCGAGCAACTGCATGACCGCCTGGTCCATGTCCTCGGAGAGGAACTCGGGATCCGCCCCGGACAAGATGATGTTGGTGTTGGCCAGGACCATGTCGTACTGGTCGTCCGGGATGCCCATCATGTCGCAGATGATCTTCAGCGGCAGCCGGGCCGCGACGTTCGCCACGAAGTCGCACGGCCCGGTGGCCAGCAGGTCGTCAACGGTCGAGGCGGCCGCCCGGCGCACGTCGTCCTCGAACTTCGCGATCAGCCGCGGGCTGAACGCGCGGGAGACGATCCGTCGCAGCCGGGCGTGCCTCGGGTCGTCCATGTTGATCATCGAGCCGAAGTACTCGTTGAACTCGACCGGCAGGTCCGGGATGCTCGTCGCGCCCTGCGCCGAGGAGAACACGTCGGGGTGCTTGCTCGCCTCGACTATGTCCGCGTGCTTCACCAGGGCGTAGTAGCCCCGCCCCGGGTCGGAGAACGGTGTCTCGGGCTCGGCGAAGAACCGCGGCCGCTGCTGCGCCCGGAGCAGGGCGAAGGTGGCCGCCCGTTCGGCCAGCGGCAGGCCCCAGAACTCGGTGGCCGACAGGTCTATCCCGTCCATCCCGGTAACAGTCATCACCCGGCGCCTTCCACTAGAACCTGTTCTTACTTCACCATGGCGCATCGGGGTCTGGCTAGGGCGAGACGGTCGCCACGTCAGCGGTCCAGCGCGCGGTCCAGGTTGACGGCCGCGCTGATCAGGGCCAGGTGGGTGAACGCCTGCGGGAAGTTGCCCAGCGCCTCCCCTGACGCGCCGATCTGCTCGGCGTAGAGCCCGAGGTGGTTGGCGTAGGTGAGCATCTTCTCGAAGATCATCCGCGCTTCCCTGACCCGTCCGGCCCGGGTGAGCGCCTCGACATACCAGAACGAGCACAGGTTGAACGTGCCCTCGCCGTCGGCGATCCCGTCGTGGCCGGTGCTGGCGTACCGGTAGACCAGGCTGTCGGAGTTGAGTTCGGCGGTGATCCGGTCGAGGGTGGACAGGAAGCGGGGGTCGGTCGGCCCGGCGAACTTCACCAGCGGCATCACCAGGACCGAGGCGTCCAGCAGCTTGCTGCCCGGATGCATGACGTAGCTGCGCAGCTCAGGATCCCAGCAGGAGTCCTGGACGAAGCGGTGGGCGGACGCGGCGAGCTTGCGCCACCGCTCGACCGGCGCGGGCAGCCCGCGGTCCCGGGCCAGGCGGCCGGCCCGGTCATAGGCCACCCAGGTCATCAGCGCCGAGTAGGTGAAGCGCTGCCGCGGCCCGCGGATCTCCCAGATGCCCTCGTCCGGCTCCTCCCAGTGCCGGGCCAGCCAGTCGAGCCGCTTACACAGCCCGGTCCACAGGTCATAGGAAATCGGCACCTGCCGGTTGTAGAGGTACACCGAGTCCATCAGCTCGCCGTACACGTCGATCTGCCGCTGGCCGACGGCGCTATTGCCGATCCGCACCGGCCGCGAACCCTGGTAGCCGTCGAGATGGTCGAGGATCGTCTCCTGCAGATCCTCGCTGCCGTCGACCGTGTACATGATCATGACGTCGCGTTCCTTGGTCGCGGTCTCGCAGCGTTGCTGCACCCACTCCATGAACGACGCGGCCTCCTCCAGGAAGCCCAGCCTCATCAGCGCGTACACGGTGAAGGCGGCGTCACGCAGCCAGCTGTACCGGTAGTCCCAGTTGCGGCCGCCGCCCAGCTGCTCCGGCAGCGACGTGGTGGGCGCGGCGACCAGGGCGCCGGTGGGGTGATAGACCAGCAGCTTGAGCACCAGGGCCGAGCGCTGCACCATCTCCCGCCACCGTCCCCGGTACCGGGACTGGCTGACCCAGCCCTGCCAGAAATCCGACGTCCGGGTGAACAGCTCTTCGGTCTCGCCCCGGGCCAGCGGCCGCACCTCGCCGTTCCACTCCAGCTCGATGTCGACACTCTGGCCCTCCTCCAGGGTGAAGGTCGCGGCGACCCCGGTCTCCTCGATCTTCAGCGCCACGTCGGTGCGCAGCACGCACCGGCCCGCGGGCGACTCGAACACCGCGCCGACCCCGGTCACCAGCTGCACGGCGTGCGGCGCCCGGCCGTAGTCGAACGCCGGGTGGCAGGCGAGCTCGAAGGTGGCCCGGCCGCGGACCGCGCGCGCCTGCCGGACCAGCAGGTCCCGGGCCCGGCCGCTGCCCCTGGTCTCCGGCACCATGAAGTCGATCACCTCGCCGACCGCCTCCGCCCCCTGGAACCGGGTCAGCAGGATGTTGGTGTCGGGCAGGTACAGCTGCTTCGGCCGCGCGCTCGTGCGGCACCGCAACGAGAAGTAACCGCCCTTGCGGGCGTCCAGCAGCGCGCCGAAAAGAGAAGGAGCGTCGAACCGGGACGGGCAGTACCAGTCGACCGTCCCGTCGGTCCCCACGAGCGCCACCGTCCGCAGGTCACCGACGATTCCGTGTTCTTCGATCGGCAGGTAGCCCGCGGGCGGCACGGGGCCGCCGTTACCAGTGAGAAGGTACGCCATGCTGTCATGATCTGTTTTCAGCGTTACAGGCGTGTTTCCGGTCCATGCCGAACGTGGGCCCGGGAGCCCGCCTGAGGGCGCGGCGCCCGGGCCGACTACGCTGGCGGCGTGAGCTTGCCCTCCGTGCCAGCGGTGTCCCTGGGCAGCAGCGGCATCCAGGTCAGCCGGCTGGCGCTCGGATCTTGGCGCACCTACGAGCGGATCAGCCGCGACCAGGGAATCCGCGTCATGCAGACCGCGCGCGAATCCGGCATCACGTTTCTTGACGACGCTCGCTATAACGATGAAACCGGGCGCGCGCCGATTCCGACGGGGTACTCGGAGGTGGTCTTCGGTGAGTTGTTCCGTGCTGCGGGCTGGCGCCGGGAAGACACGATCGTGTCCAATAAGCTGTGGTGGGAGTTCTGGCCGGATGAATCACCGGCCGAGGAACTGGCCGGCTCGCTCGCGCGGATGCGCCTGGACTACATTGACCTGATTTACGCCGAGGTGCCGCCGGACGGCGTCGCGCTGGAAGACGCGATCGGCATGATCACCGGGCTGATCCGCGCTGGTGCCGCCCGGGCGTGGGGAACGCTGAACTGGACCCCGGAGCAGATGGAACGGGCATGGCAGATCGCCGACCGCGAGGGCGTCCCCGGCCCGACGGCGACGCAACCGCCCTACAGCCTGGTGCACCGGGATATCGTCGAAGATCCAGGCATGCAACGCCTGGCGGCGGAGCGTGACGTCGCGATCGTGGCGTCTTACACGCTCGCAGGCGGCGTCCTGACCGGCAAGTACGATCAGGATCCCGGCGCCGGGCGCGCAGCGGGAATGCTCGACCAGCCGCGGGTGGCGCCCGCGGCGGCGGCGGGCCGGGATCTGGCTGCGCTGGCCCGCGACATAGGCACGGATCCGGCCAGCCTCGCGATGGGTTTCGCGCTGCTCAATCCGTCGGTAACCACCGTCTTGTTCGGCGCGACACGTCCCGAGCAGGTCAGCGCGAACGTCCGGGCTCTCACCGTAGCTGACCAATTGACGCCAGCGGAGCGCGACCGCCTC
>JBKQQQ010000354.1:0-6781 GCA_052144275.1 Streptosporangiaceae bacterium | reverse complement strand
TACGAGCGGGCGACCAGCGTGGAGCATGCGCTGTCGCTGCTGAGCAGGCCGGACACCCGCGTCGTCGCGGGTGGCCACAGCCTCATCCCGATGATGAAGCTGCGGCTGGCCCAGCCCGAGATGCTCGTCGACATCAACGGGCTGGCCGAACTCGCCTACATCAAGCGGGACGGCGACCAGCTGCGCATCGGCGCCCTGGCCCGGCACGCGGACCTGCTGAACTCGGCCGTCGCGGGCGGGCACTTCCCGATCTTCCACGACGCCGAACGGGTCGTCGCGGACCCCATCGTCCGGCTGTGGGGCACGGTCGGCGGGTCGCTGTGCCAGGCCGATCCGTCCGAGGACCTGTCCGCGGCGTTCGCCGCGGCCCGGGCCACCGCGGTCATCCGCGGCCAGGACGGCGACCGGCTGGTCCCGGTCAGGGAGTTCCACCGTGGTCCCTACGAGACCGTCATCGGCCTGGGCGAGCTGCTGGCCGAGGTCCGGGTCCCGGTGCGGCCCGGCACCGGCAGCGCGTACGAGAAGGTGGCGCGTCGCGTGGGCGACTGGTCGGTGGCCGCCGCCGGCGCCGTGCTCCGTGTCGGCGAAGGCGGGAACCACGAACCGGTCATCACCTCGGCCGGCCTCGGCCTGACCGCGGTCGGCGCCGAGCACTTCGTGGCCGCCGAGGCCGAGGCGTTTCTCGTCGGACGACCCGCCGACGAGGAGAGCTTCGGCAAGGCCGGGGCGATCGCCGCCGAGCACTGTCATCCCGTCGCCGACCAGCGCGGACCCGAGGACTACAAGCGGCACCTGGTCGCCGAGCTCACCACCCGCGCGCTGCGCCGGGCGGCCGACCGGGCAAGGCTGAAACCATGACCATGCGGGTCGCGGTGACCGTGAACGGCACCGAGTACGTGCGCGACGTGGAGCCACGGCTGCTGCTCATCCACTTCCTGCGCGACGAACTCGGCCTGACCGGCAGCCACTGGGGCTGCGACACGTCGAACTGCGGCAGCTGCGTGGTGTGGCTGGACGCCACGCCGGTCAAGTCGTGCACGGTGCTCGCGGCGATGGCCGACGGACGTTCGGTCCGGACCGTCGAGGGCCTGGAGCAGGACGGCAGGCTTGACCCGGTGCAGGAAGGGTTCATCGAGTGCCACGGCCTGCAGTGCGGTTTCTGCACGCCGGGCATGATGATGACCGCGCGCTGGCTGCTGGACCACAATCCCGATCCGGCCGAAGCCGAGATCCGCGAGGTCATCTCCGGCCAGATCTGCCGGTGCACCGGCTACGAGAACATCGTCAGGTCGGTCCGCTGGGCCGCCAAGCACCCCAGGCACGACGACGCGGAGGCGGGCGGATGACCATGGGCTTCGGCCGGATGCTGCGCAAGGAGGACCAGCGGTTCATCCGCGGCCAGGGCACCTACGTGGACGACGTGAAGCTGCCCGGCATGCTGTACGGGGCGGTGCTGCGCAGCCCGCATCCGCACGCCCGGATCCTGTCCGTCGACACCGTGGCGGCGGAGGCGCATCCCAGGGTCAAGGCGGTCATCACCGGCGAGACGCTGAAACAGCGGAACCTGGCCTGGATGCCGACCCTGTCCGGCGACACGCAGGCGGTGCTGGCCACCGACAAGGTCCGGTTCCAGGGCCAGGAGGTGGCGTTCGTGGTCGCCGAGGACCGCTATTCCGCCCGGGACGCCCTCGAGCTGATCGACGTGGAGTACGAGCCGCTGCCCGCGGTGGTCGACGCGCGCCGCGCGCTTGACCCCGGGGCGCCGGTCATCCGCGACGACGCCGGGCGCGCCGACAACCACATCTTCGACTGGGAGACGGGCGACGGCGCCCGCACCGAGCAGGTGTTCCGCGACGCCGAGGTGACCGTCACCCAGGACATGCTCTACCCGCGGGTGCACCCGGCGCCGCTGGAGACCTGCGGGATCGTCGCGGACTTCCAGCGGGTGAGCGGCAAGCTGACGGTCTGGGCCACCAGCCAGGCCCCGCACGCGCACCGGACCCTGTATGCCATGATGACGGGCCTGCCCGAGCACAAGATCCGGGTGATCTCGCCGGATATCGGCGGCGGGTTCGGCAACAAGGTGCCCATCTATCCCGGTTACCTGTGCGCGATCACCGGCTCGATGCTCACCGTCCAGCCGGTGAAGTGGATGGAGGACCGGTCGGAGAACCTGATGTCCACGTGTTTCGCCCGGGACTTCCACATGCACGGCGAGCTGGCGGCCAGCCGGGACGGCACGATACGGGCGGTGCGGGTGAAGGTGCTCGCCGACCACGGCGCGTTCAACGGCGTCGCTCAGCCCAGCAAGTACCCGGCCGGGTTCTTCGGCGTGTTCACCGGCTCCTACGACCTGGAGGCCGCGCACTGCCAGGTGACCGGCGTGTACACGAACAAGGCGCCAGGCGGGGTGGCGTACTCCTGCTCGTTCCGCATCACCGAGGCGGTCTACCTGATCGAGCGGATGGTCGACGTGCTGGCCTTCGAGCTGGGCCTGGACCCGGCCGAGGTACGGATGCGCAACCTGCTGCGGCCCGAGCAGTTCCCGTACACCTGCCAGACCGGCTGGGTGTACGACTCCGGTGACTACCCGCGGACGCTGCGCCTGGCCATGGACATGGCAGGCTATGACGAACTGAGAAAAGAGCAGGAGGCCGAACGATCCCGCGGTCACCTGATGGGTATCGGCGTGAGCTTCTTCACCGAGGCCGTCGGCGCGGGTCCCCGCAAGCACATGGACATCCTGGGGTTCGGCATGGCGGACGGGGTGGAGTTGCGCATCCACCCGACGGGGACCGCGGTGCTGCGGATCTCGGTGCAGACCCAGGGCCAGGGGCACGAGACCACGTTCGCCCAGATCGTCGCGGAGGAACTCGGCGTTTCCCCCGACGACGTGGAGGTCGTGCACGGGGACACGGACCAGACGCCGTTCGGCCTGGGGACCTACGGATCCCGGTCCACGCCGGTGTCCGGGGCGGCCACCGCGATCGTCGCCAGGAAGGTCCGCGAGCGGGCCCGCATTGTCGCCTCGGCCATGCTCGAGGTCGACCCGGCCGACCTGGAGTGGGAACGCGGCCGCTGGTTCGTCCGGGGCGACCCGGACTCCGGCTGCACGATCGCCGAGATCGCGCTGGCCGCGCACTCTCACCTAGAGCTGCCCGAAGGCGTCGAGGGGCAGCTGGACGCGACCTGCGTCTACAACCCGCCGAACCTGACCTACCCGTTCGGCGCGTACATCTGCGTGGTCGACGTGGACCCGGGCACCGGCGAGGTCCGCGTCCGGCGGTTCATCGCGGTGGACGACTGCGGGGTGCGGATCAACCCGATGATCGTCGAGGGCCAGGTGCACGGCGGCCTCGCGGACGGGATCGGGATGGCGCTGATGGAGTCGATCGCCTTCGACGCGGACGGCAACTGCCTGGGCGGCTCGTTCATGGACTACCTGCTGCCCACCTCGCTGGAGTGCCCGTCCTTCGAGCTCGGCATGACCGTCACCCCGTCGCCGCACCATCCCCTCGGGGCCAAGGGGGTGGGGGAGTCCGCCACCGTCGGGTCACCGCCGGCGGTGGTCAACGCGGTGATCGACGCCCTGCGGCCGTACGGCGTGCGGCACGCGGACATGCCGCTCACCCCGGCCCAGGTCTGGCGGGCCATCCAGGGCCGCCCGTTCCGCACCGACCTGGCTATCACCTGATCGGCCTGGTTGGTGCGGAAAGATAAACTCTCACCTTGAGCGTTATTGCGAACCGACCGTCTGGATAACGCCGACATTTGACAGGACACTGGGTGAGCAGAACCTTGACACACGACCTCGATGACCGGTTCCCACAGGTCGGCGCGTTGTCCGCCGCCCTGGAGTCGGTCGGCTACCTGGTGGGCGAGCAGCTCGGGGCGGCGCTCTTCCTGGCCGTCCGGATGGGCCAGCCGATCCTGCTCGAGGGCGAGCCAGGCGTCGGCAAGACCGAGGCCGCCAAGGCCCTGGCCGCGGCGATCGACACCCCGCTGGTCCGGCTGCAGTGCTACGAGGGCATCACGGCCTCCGAGGCGCTGTACGAGTGGAACTACCCGCGTCAGCTGCTCGCCATCAGGCTCGCCGAGGCGGCCGGCGAGCACATCAGGGACAAGGACCTGTTCACCGAGGAGTACCTGCTGCCGCGGCCGCTGCTCACCGCCCTGCTGCACCCGGGCCCCCGTCCCGCCGTCCTGCTCATCGACGAGGTGGACCGGGCCGACGACGAGTTCGAGGCCTTCCTGTTCGAGCTGCTGGCCGAGGCGGCGGTCACCATCCCCGAACTCGGCACCCAGCAGGCCAACCTGCCCCCGGTCACCGTCCTGACCTCGAACCGGACCAGGGACCTGCACGACGCGCTCAAGCGCCGGTGCCTGTACCACTGGATCGCCTACCCGGACTCCGCCCGCGTCGCGGAGATTGTCAGGCGCCGGGTGCCCGAGTCGGGGGAGCGGCTGGCCGGACAGATCGCGACCGCCGTCAACCGGCTGCGCAGCCTGGATCTCACCAAGCCGCCCGGCATCTCGGAGGCGATCAGCTGGGCCTTCGCGCTGAGCGTCTTCGGCGCCGCCGAGCTGGCCGTCCCGGTGGCCGACCAGACCCTGAGCACGGTGCTGAAGTACCCCGAGGACGAGGAAACGGTGCGCCGGGCCGGGCTGGCGGCGGTGATCGGTTCCGTTGACTGAGCTTACTGAGGTGTCGGCCACGCCGGATGTGGCCGCGATGGCGACGGGCCTGGGGATCGCCCTGCACACGGCGGGGCTTCCGGTCGGCCCCGACCGGTGCGAGCGGCTGGCCCGGGCCGTCACGGTGATGGGCGCCAACTCGGTGGCCGAGCTCCGCGCCTGCGCGCTGGCCACGCTGGTGTCCGACCCGGGCCAGATGGCGACGTTCGACCGGGTGTTCGCCGCGCTGTTCGGCGGTCCCTCGCCGTTCCGCGATCTGCTGCCGCCCCCCACGCCCGCCTTCCCGCGCGCCGATCAAGATGGCGGCTCGCAGCCTGACGCCCGGTCCCAGGGCGATCCCGACGGCTGGTCGGCGGGGATGCACGTCTCGGCGAGCGGCTCCGCCGCCGATGACGGAGACGAGCCGCTGGCCGAGGGGCCGGCCCTCCGCCACGTCGCCTCGGCCGCCGAGCGGCTGCGCGGCCGTGACTTCACCGAGTTGTCCGCGGCCGAACTGCGCCAGCTGGTCACGCTCATGCGCGAGATGACCCTGGCCGTCCCGCCCCGCCGGACCCGCAGGTACCGGCCGGCCCGCGACGGCAAGCGGCCGGATCTGCGCCGGACGCTGCGGCTGGCCCGGCGCAGCGGCGGCGAGGCGATCCGGCTGGCGCGCCGGGCGCGGCGGGTCCGGCCGCGCCGCCTGGTGGTGCTGTGCGACATCTCGGGCTCCATGGAGCCGTACGCCCGCGCGCTGCTGCTGCTCCTGTACGCCATCAACGGCGGCCAGGTGCGCGGCGGGTCGTCGGGTCAGAACCGGCCCGAGGTATTCAGCTTCGCGACCAGGCTGACCAGGCTGACGTCGGCGCTCGCCGCGGCCAGCCCGGAAACGATGCTGGCCAAGGCGGGCGAGGCCGCGCCCGACTGGTCGGGCGGGACCAGGATCGGCGCCGCGGTCAAGGAGTTCAACGACCACTACGGCAGCCGGGGCATGGCCCGCGGAGCGGTGGTCCTCATCATCTCCGACGGCTGGGAAACCGGCCAGCCCGAGCTGCTCGGGGCGCAGATGGCGCGGCTGTCCCGGGTGGCGCACCGGATCGTGTGGGCCAATCCGCGCACCCAGTCCCCGCGTTACCGCCCGGAGGTCGGCGGCATGGCCGCCGCGTGGCCCTACTGCGACGCGGTGGTGAGCGCGCACAACCTGGACGCGCTCGACGACCTGCTCAACGCCCTGCGTGCCCGCTGACCGCCGCACAACGCTGCGTGCCCGCTGACCGCCGCCCGGGGAGGGGTGAGGCGGCGGCCAGCGGGCACGGGCTAAGCCGATGGTGCGCAAAGCGGGTGCGCGCCATCGGCTGGCTCAGGTGACGGTGACCCGGATGGTGTGGTATCCGGTCGCGCCGTTCGGCTCGGTCTTGTGCACGACCGCGGTCTGGGTGTAGCCGGTCTTGTCGGTAGCCCGCACTTGCAGCACGTGCAACCCGGGGGTGGTGGCGTCCCAGACGTAGTACCACTGACGCCAGGTACCGATCGTGTCCTGCGGGGCGAGCTTCGCCTCGTACCAGGTGCCGTCCACCGACACCTCGACGGCTTCGATGCCCCGGTGCTGGGCCCACGCGACGCCGGCGATCGTCACCTGGCCCGCGGTCACGCTGCTGCGGGCCTTGGGCACGTCGATGCGGGATTCGGTCTTGATCACCGCCTGCTGGGACCACCCTTGCTTGACCCAGTAGGCGTTGAACGCGTTGAAGGTGGTGAATTCCATGTCCACCACCCATTTGGTCGCGGACACGTAGCCGTAAAGACCGGGCACCACCACGCGCACCGGGAAGCCGTGCGACTGCGGCAGCGGCTGGCCGTTCATGCCCACCGCGAGCAGCGACTTCCGGCCGTCCATGACCGGGTCGGTGGCCACGCCGATGGTCATGCCCTTGCCGTCGCGCATGACGATCTGGTCGGCGCCCGACTGTATCCCCGCCTTGCGCAGCACGTTGGCCAGCAGCGTGCCCTGCCAGCGGGCGTTGCCGATGTAGCCGCCGCCCACCGCCTCCGAGACGCAGGTCAGGGTGATGTCCTGCTCGATCATGGGCATCTTCATCAGGTCGTCGAA
>JBKQQQ010000353.1:0-18387 GCA_052144275.1 Streptosporangiaceae bacterium | reverse complement strand
GGGAGCCGGGGATCCAGCAGGAGCTGATGCGGTTCCAGGTGGAGACCGGAACCAGGGTGTGCACCGGCCTGGACGACCTCGGCCGCGAGCTGATCCGGCTGCGGCGGCTCGCCGCGGCCGCCGCGGCATCTCTGGGCTGCCGCCTGGTGGCCTCCGGGGTCGCGCCGTACCGCACGCCCGGCCTGGCCGCCGTGACAGACAAGCCCCGTTACCGGGAGCTGGCGCGCCGGTACGGCCCGGTGGTGGCCGAGGCCGGCACCTGCGGCTGCCACGTGCACGTCGGGGTCCCCTCCCGGGAGGCGGGCGTCCAGGTGCTGGCGCGGCTGCGGCCCTGGCTGGCGCCGCTGCTCGCCGTCTCCGCCAACTCCCCGATCGCCGGCGGGCACGAGACCGGATGGGCCAGCTGGCGGTACCCGATCCAGGCACGCTGGCCGACCGCGGTGCCGCCCGCGGCGTGGCCGGACGCGGCCGCCTACGACACGGCAGTCCGCCGCCTCATCGGGCAAGGGGCGGCGCTGGACGAGCGGAGCGTCTACTTCCTGGCCCGGCTTTCCCCGCGCTACCCCACCATCGAGGTCCGGGTCGCCGACGTCTGCCTCGACGCCGGCACCGCGGTGCTACTGGCGGGCCTGACCCGCGCCCTGGTCGCCACCGCCCTGACCGAGGCCCGCCGCGGGACGCCGGCGGCAGCGGCTCGACCAGCGGGGGACCGGAGCCAACCGCCAGCGAGCCCTGTTCACCAGCACCGCATCCACGCCCGCGTTCATCACCGCACTCGCCCGCGCGACCCTGTCCGGCTACGAGCCAGGCCGCTGGCGTCGGCCCGATGCCCGGATCCCGGCAGCGGCAGGCGCGCAGTAGTGCGGTATCCGTGGTGGCCGCAATATGCTGCCATGGGCAGCCAGCAGGCCATACACGGCGGTCATTCTGCATCCAGGCCCCAACCGCCGCGCTGCCGGCGCCGACTCGATCATCTACGGCACGGCAAGCGCAACGTGCAGGTGCACTTCGGCGGAACCTTGCCCATCCTGTACCCGACAGCTGATGACAGCCAGTTCAGCGGCCTGGCGGTATTCGCGGGCAGCCTCGAGGAGGCCAACGCGATCATGGATGCCGACCCCGCCGTCCAAGCCGCGTGCTCACCCACGAGATCCATCCGGTGCTCAGTTCCTGACAGATGATGAGGCCGCGGCGTATGGGCGGTACGCCGGGGCGCCGTCGTAGGAGGAGCTACAGCCTAGGATGCCTGGGAGCTAGTAGGATCGGGCCGGAAAAGCCGGGCTGGCCGCGTTTTACCGCGAGCGCCGGCGGTTGACGGAAGCCCGTCCGGCGGGGAGGGACCGTCATGCCAGAGCAGTACCGGGGACACCGCCAGGACGCCATCGCCCCGGCCGAGGAAGCCGTCCGGCTGCGCCGCGCCCTCGCCGGCGACAACCCCGCCTACCTCCCCGGCCTCGCCATGGCGCTGAGCAACCTCGGCATCTGCTACGGCGAGGTCGGCCGTCACCAGGACGCGATCGCCCCGGCCGGGGAAGCCGCCCGGCTGCGTCGCGCCCTCGCCGGCGACAATCCCGCCTAGCGCCAAGACGGTCACCTAGTCAGGGCGCCATCGGCAGGCGCAGGCGCAGCGCGCGATCGCCACCTTCGGGGCGTCGATCCAGCGCCTGCAGCTGCCCGACTGTGCATGCCGAAAACGTCGTCCACGTCATGCGACCAGACGGTACTCGTTGATCAGACAAGCGGTGCGGGTCTACCGTCGGACGCGGTACTGGTCGATATCGACCGGTTCGGGTAGGGGTTTCAGCGGCGCAGCGGAGTTCAGTGACCGGTGCGGCCGGTGCTGATTGTGGTGGATCTCGTACGCGTGCAGGATCCGCCGCAGATGGGCCTGGTTCCAGACGAGTGTGCGGTCCAGGAGCTCGCGGCGGCATCCGCCGATCCAGCGTTCGATGATCGCGTTCATGCGGGGCGTCCGGACGTTGCAGAGCACGGTCCGAATCCCGGCATCGGCGAGGGCCGCGTCGAATGCGGAGGTGAAGTCCGGGCCACGGTCGCGGATCATGAACTTGACCCGGTGCGGCTGCTCGCCGAGGTCCATGATCAGGTTGCGGGCCTGCTGGGCGGTCCAGTCCCCGGTGGGATGCAGCGTGACTCCCAGGATGCGGACGCGCCTGCTGGCGTGCTCGATCACGGCCAGGACGTAAGCTTGGGTGCTATCGAGCAGGTCCGCCGTGAAGAAGTCACATGCCAGGATCGCCTCGGCCTGGGAGCGCAGGAACAGCGACCAGGTAGGGCCGGTCCGCCGTGGCACGGGATCGATGCCGGCCTTCTTCAGGATCTCCCATACCGTCGACGCCGCGACTCGTACCCCCAGCCCGGCCAGTTCCCCGTGGATCCTGCGGTAGCCCCAGCCGGGGTTCTCGCGGACCAGCCGGAGGACCAGGGCCCTGATGTTCCGGCAGGTGGCTGGTCGGCCGGTCTTGCCTCGGATGGACCTGGCGGCCCAGCGGCGGCCGACGATATCGCGGTACCAGCGCAAGATGGTGTCCGGGCTGACCAGCAGCCGCAGCCCGTGTCGGCGGGCTTTCGGTATCACGGCGAGCAGCGACGCGATCAGGGCCCGGTCCGCCCAGTCCAGCCTCGGGCGGCGCGGCTGCCGCCGTTGCAGGACGGCGAGCTGGTGGCGCAGGATCAAGATCTCTGCGGTCTTCCATGTCTCCTCACGCCGGGCGAGCCGCAGCCACGCCGTTAGCCGCGTGGTCAGGAGGAACATGAACCGCAGGCACATGACCGGTGATCATCACGGCCAGATGGCCGGGAGAGCAACTCTGCTGGTCAGAGCTGTGGACGAGATTCTCGGCACGCACAGTGTTCGGCGAACGCTCCGAGTGCCTGGACTGGCTCCTGATCCGTAGCGAACGGCACCTCGTCCGCGTTATCGCTGAGTACATCGAGCACTACAACCACGCCCGGCCGCATCGCAGTCGCGACCTTCGACCGCCGTGCTCGAGCGCCGTGGGTCCTCCACCGCTTGCGGCAGCTCAGCGCATTCGTCGCCGGGACCGGCTCGGCGGGCTGATCCACGAATACGAGCTCGCTGCAGCGTGACAATCGAATACTTGCACCCCACGCGGCGAGGGTAAGCTCCCACGGGACGTTGTAGATCGTGGTCTGCGCCTCCTGGATCCGGTGGACCGAGGAGGACGGCGCGTTGAATTGATGGTCGATGCTGGCAAGCTCGGCCATTTTGCCGCCCTCGGGGAGCCAGTCTGGCCGACCGTGAGCATCGTGCCCGCCTTCCCCGTGGCAGCGCCGCTTTGCGTATCACTCAGCCTGGCATCATGGTTCAGGCACGGCAAGTGAGCCGCCGGGGCTGGGCCGCAGCCGGGAAGCCGCGGTGCTGGAGGGCCCGACAGCGCTACGCTTCGGTGCCGATTGGCATCGCCTGGCGGCTTCATCGAGGAGGAGATGATGGCTGGCAAGTTCCTGGTCCTTTGGAAGCTGGAGCTACGCCGGGCGACCCCGGATGTGGCCCGGGCCGTCTTCCGGCAGCAGGACTACGGCGCCCGGTTGCTGGAGACGGGCAAGCTTGAGGCGCGGTATCACCTGGTGGGAGGGCATGGTGGCGCCTGGATCTACAACGTGGACTCCAACGAGGAACTTGACAACCTCCTCGCGCAGGCTCCCCTCTACAACATGTCCAGCTATAAGGTGATCCCACTGGCCGAGATGCTCGCGCCGATCATGACCGGCGAGGCGCAGCCCGAGTAGCGCGTGCGGATTACGCTGGCAAAACACGCTCCGAGCGTTCGCCAGCGCCAGCCCCCGGTCGGGGCTCAGTCCTCGCTAGCGACCGGGCATGATCGGCGCTGCCCGCGCTGCAGCAGTGGCGCGACAATGCCCGTCCAGGAATAAGACATCTCCCTGAAGTCGGTGGAGAGCGAGGTGTATGCGCGGCGGCTGGCAGGATCGGGCCAGCGGGCCGGATCATCTCCGAACTCGCCGAGCACCCGGGCGCTGAGGATCGGACCGAGCGCGGGCGCGCTGTGGCAGATCGCAGCGCCCGGGTGGTGCTCAAAGTCCTGGTTGATGCGTTGTTCGAGTTCGAGGGCGGTGATGGCGGCGTTCATCGCGGTGCGCGTGGTGATGATCGCGGCGGCGGCCGGGCCTATGGCCCTGCTTGACTTCGGCGGGCTGGCGCAGCTGCGGGGCCGCGAACACCGTCGCGAGCCGCTCTGCTTCGCTTCGGCGCCGCGTGCGGGCCGCGGCAGCCCGAGTTCACGGCGCGGATACGACAGTGATATGGCCGGCGAGATTGGTGATGATCAGCTGATCGGTGGCCCGTTGTCCTGTATTTCCAGGCCCGCAGCTCGTGCTCGCCCGCGCAGGACCAGCGTGGCCACGGGGTGCCGTCTACCAGGGCGATCGCGCCCCTGGTAGCTTGCTGCTTCCTCCGCGGATGGCCGGAACTCCAGCGGTCGCCTTACCGGTCAATGGCGTAAGCTACGTGATGTACCGCGAGATCGTGGACTGATCCACGTCGAAGATTCCTCGGTGATGTTATTGCGGACGTATCCGCTGGCAACGATGAGCGCCTCGCGCAAGGTAAGTTCCCGTAGGCGGCCGTTTCCCTTGTCCCGCGGATCCTCCAGCAGTTCGCTGGCCCAGTTTCTCCAGCTCGTCGAGTTGCCCAGCGTCCAGTCCTGACATACGAGCGAACCGCAACGGCCTCTCCTAATGGTGAATCGTTTATTCGCATTCACCGTTCTACTGGAGGGAGGGTCGTTTGCCATAAACTGACCCTGTGGTCGTCAATTCTAGAATTACAGTCATGTAACTCTCGCTAACGGATGACACAGCGGGTTCTGCCTCATTCTCCATTTCCAGCTCACGGTTCCCGCGTTTCAGCTCAAGCAGCCGCGCCCGCCGAAATACCCAGCTCCGGCTCGTCCCCTGCGTGGCGTTCCCGGCACGCTTTCACCCGGTAGCCCAGAGTGGTCTCATTCACCCCGAGCCCACGGGCGACCCGGGCGATAGAGCGGGAGGTCTCTACCGCCATCCTGGCCGCTTCCTCCTTGAACTCCGCAGAGAAATACCACGTTTTCTTCCCTGGCACTCGATCTCGTTCTTTCCGTTGAAGATCCTATTGGATCCCCGTCCGGAAATCTCGGGGCACTCCACTCAGCCGGCCATGATCCTCAGCAATCAGCGGGGCCACTGTCTGGGGGCAGAGTGATTCAAGCCGCAGGGCGGATCAGTGGTCATCCCGCTGGCCACTCAAGGTGGAGCCTGGCCCAAAACCCTTCTCCTATCGCTCAAACAACTCCCCGGCATGGCGCAAGCTCAGGGCAAAGTGACTTTGGGCTCATCGGCAATGAACCTTTGGCCTCTATCAGAGCCGGCAATCGACATCTCCAATAGCGGGCACTGGTCATGTGCCAGAGAAGGGGGGCGCTCCGGAGAAGGGAGGCGCTCCGTGGATTCGTCGCCGCTGGAGTTCGCACCGGGCCGGGCACCGGGTGCAGCTGAGGAGGTCCTGCCGCAATTCTGTATCCAGTGCGGCACGTGCAGTGTAGTCTGCCCGATGATCGAATACATGGACCATTCTCCGCGGGTCCTCAATGCGATGCTGACGGCCGGACGCTACGACGATGTTCTGCGTAGCCGCGCCATCTGGACCTGCACAGGTTGCTACGCGTGTACGGTCGAATGCCCGAAGCAGCTCCCGGTGACCGATTCGATCTACGCGCTGAAGCGGGCGTCGATGCGCGCCGGCGTCTATCCGCGGCGGTTCGTCACTCCCGTCCTGGCGCGCCAGTTCGTCCGCCTCATTAACAGGCGGGGCCGAAGCAGCGAGGCGTGGCTCTCGCTGGCCCTGTACCTGCGGACCCGCCCCTTCCAGCTGCTGCGGTACGCGCCGGTGGCACTGCGACTGATGCGGCGGGGCAGGCTGCCGCTGCGGCGTGAGTCGCTGCGCGAACCGGCGCAGCTACGGAGGGTCCTCGCTGCCCTCGATGTGACGACTGGGGAGGACGCATGAGTTACGCCTACTATCCCGGATGCTCGGCGAAGGGGACCGGCCGCGCCTATGAGGAGTCGCTGCGCGCCGTGTTCGGGGCGCTCGGGACCGGCCTGGATGAACTCGAGGACTGGAACTGCTGCGGGGCGTCGGGGTACCCCGCCGTCGACGCGGCCAAGGCGGCCGCCCTGTCTGCTCGCAATCTCGCGCTGGCCGAGGGTGCGCGGCCCGGCCCAGGGCCAGTCGACGTCATTGCGCCATGTGCAGGCTGCTACCGTGCGCTGCTCAAGACCGAGCGCACGCTCGCTGACGGCGGGGCGATGGCCGTTCGCGTCGGCGGCGCGCTGGGCGCGGCCGGGCTGCGGTATGAGGGCCGTGCCCGGGCACGGCACCCGCTGGACGTGCTCGTGAACGACATCGGGCTTGACCGGATCGCTGAAGCCGCCGTCCGGCCGCTCGGGGGACTGCGGGTTGCCTGCTACTACGGCTGCCTGCTCGTGCGCCCGTACGCGACATTCGACGACCGGCGCGCGCCGACGTCGATGGAGCGGCTGCTTGAGTCGGTCGGCGCCGAGCCCATCGACTGGCCGTTGCGGACGCGCTGCTGCGGCGGCTCCTGCTACTGTGGCGGGCCGCTCATCGGCGCGCTCCCCGAAGCGACACTACGTCTCAGCTACCGGCTGCTGAAGGACGCCAAGCGGCGCGGCGCAGACGCGATCGCCACGGTCTGCCCGCTGTGCCAGTTCAACCTCGAGGCGTTCCAGGGCCAGATGGCCCGCAAGTTCGGCGAGCCTGCCGACCTCACGGTCGGTTTCTTTACGCAATTGCTGGGGACCGCGCTCGGGCTCGACGAGCGGGCGCTCGGCGTGCACCGGATGCTGCGCTGGCGGCTGCCCGAGCCCGCAGGGGCGGAGGGAGGTGCCCGTGTCCAGATCTGACGGAGACCGCTCACAGGCGGCGCTGCCCGCGAAAGTGGGTGTGTATGTTTGCCACTGCGGCCATAACATCGCCGGCAAGGTGGATGTTGAGGGCGTCGTCGCGTTCGCCGCCTCGCTGCCGGGCGTGTCGGTCGCGCGCGACTACAAGTTCATGTGCTCGGACCCGGGCCAGGAACTGATCCAGCGGGACATCCGCGACGGCCTGGTCAACCGGGTCGTCGTCGCCTCATGCTCGCCGCTCATGCACGGCGCGACGTTCCGGCGGGCAACGGAGGCCGGCGGGATCAGCCCCTTTTACTCCCAGATGGCGAGCATCCGCGAGCACGTGAGCTGGGTAACCGCCGACAGCGGGGACGCGACGGAGAAAGCGAAGGCGCTCATTGCCGGCGCGGTGCGGCGCGTCGCCGCGCACGAGCAGCTGGACCGGCGCCGCGTGCCGGTCCACCCGGACGTGCTGGTCGTCGGCGGCGGGATCGGGGGGATCCACGCGGCGCTCACCCTCGCCGACGCCGGCAAGCACGTCTACCTGGTGGAGCGGGAGCCGTGCATCGGCGGCCAGATGGCCAAGTTCGACAAGACCTTCCCGACGCTCGACTGCGCCGCCTGCATCCTCACTCCGAAGATGGTGCAGGTCGGCCAGCACCCGAACATCGACCTGCTCTCCTTCAGCGAGGTGGAGCAGGTCTCCGGCTATGTGGGCAACTTTAAGGTCAAGGTGCGCAGGAAGGCCCGCTACATCAACGAGGACGCCTGCACCGGCTGCAATCTCTGTGTTGAGAACTGCACCTGGGACGGGATCCTGTCAGAGTTCGACTATGGCCTCGGCACCCGCCCTGTCGCCTACAAGTCGTTCCCGCAGGCCGTGCCGGCCTTCCCCGTCATCGACCGTGCGGGCACCTCGCGGTGCACCTTCAGCTGCCCGGCCGGCGTCAAAGCCCACGGCTACGTGTCGCTGGTCAGGAAGGGCGAGTACGAGAAGGCGTTCGGCCTCGTGTTGGACGCGACCCCGCTGGTGGGGAGCCTGGGCCGGGCTTGCTACGCGCAGTGCGAGGCCGAGTGCACCAGGGCGGGCCTGGAAGGCCCGCTGCCGATCCGGCGGCTGAAGCGCTTCATCGCCGACGACCACTACGGCCGGGGCGCGCCCGCCGGGATCGAGCCGGCCCCGCCGAACGGCAAGCGGGTGGCCGTGGTCGGCTCCGGGCCGGCCGGGCTGACCGCCGCCTGGCAGCTCGCGCGCAAGGGCTACCGCGTCAAGATATTCGAGGCCGCGGACAGGGCCGGCGGGATGCTCACGCTGGCCATCCCGGATTACCGGCTGCCGACGGCGGTGGTCGAGCAGGACATCGGCAACGTGACCGCGCTCGGCGTGGAGATCGCCACCAGCACGCGCGTGGACGATCTCGAGGGCCTGCGGCGCGACGGGTACGACGCAGTGCTGGTCGCGACCGGCGCGCCGGTCTCCACCCGGCTCGGCGTGCCGGGTGAGGACCTGGACGGCGTCATCTCCGGGCTGGAGTTCCTCGAGGCGGCCAAGCGCGGCGACGCGGCCGGCCTGGGCGGGAAGCGGGCCGTCATCGTCGGCGGCGGGAACGTGGCGATGGACGCCGCGCGGACAGCCCGGCGCCTGGTCGGCGAGCCAGAGGGGCCGGGGGAGCCGGAGGAGATCGTGGTGACGGACGCCGCGCGGGCCGCCTGGCGGCTCGGCGCGCCGGAGGTGACCGTGGCGTACCGGCGCGGCCGCGGCGAGATGCCGGCCTACCCGGAGGAGGCGGACGCGGCCGAGCAGGAGGGGACCGCGTTCAGCTTCCAGGTCGCGCCCGTCGAGATCCTGGGTGATGAGCAGGGCCGGGTGCGCGGGCTGCGCTGCGTCCGGACCGAGCTCGGCGCGCCCGACGCGTCCGGCCGCCGTCGGCCGGAGCCGGTCCCCGGCAGCGAGTTCGTGACCGATTGCGAGGTGGTGATCGCCGCGGCCGGGCTGCAGCCGGAGGCAGCGTTCGCCTCCCGGTTGGCGACGGCCGCGAACGGGACCATCCAGGCCGACCCGGGAACGCTGCAGACCTCCGTCCCGTACGTGTTCGCCGCCGGCGATGTCGTGTCGGGCGCGCTGGACATTGCGCACGCGGTCGGTCGCGGGCAGCGGGCCGCCTACATGATCGACCGCTGGCTGCAGGGTGCGGAGCTGGATCCGGCGAGCTTCGACACCAAGCTGCCGGTCGTCGACCAGGCCGACGTGCTTGCCAAGCCGCATCCGGCGCGCGGCCACCTGAACCCGCGGACGCCGGCCACCCGCTTCGCCGCCGCCCCGGCCGGTTTCGCGGAACTCGAACCGCCGCTGACCGAAGCGGAGGCCCGGTACGGCGCCGCGCGGTGCCTCGACTGCGGCCTCTGCTCCGAATGCGGGCAGTGCGTCGCGGTCTGCGAGGCCGACGCGATCGACCTGGCGATGCGTGACACGGAGGTCGAGTTCGACGTCGGGGCGATCATCGCGGCCACCGGCTACAAGCCCTTCGACGCCAGGCGGATCCCCCAGTACGGATACGGTAAGTACCCGAACGTCTACACGGCTCCGGAGGTGGAGCGCCTCCTCAACGCCTCAGGCCCGACTCAGGGCGAGATCGTGCTGCGCACCGGAGAGCGCCCGCGGGCGGTCGGCATCATCCACTGCGTCGGCTCGCGCGACGCCAGGTACAACTCTTACTGCTCCCGCGTGTGCTGCATGTACTCGCTGAAGCTGGCCCACCTGATCAAGGAGCACACCGGGGCGGAGGTGTACAGCTTCTACATCGACATGCGGACTCCGGGCAAGGGCTATGAGGAGTTCTACGAGAAGGTGATGAGGGAAGGGGTGCACCTCATCCGCGGCCGCGTCGCCGAGGTGAGCGACGAGGCGGACCCGCCCCTGGCGGAGGGGAAGCTCGTCCTCCGCGCGGAGGATACGCTGGCCGGCGTCGTGCGGCAGATCCCGGTCGATATGGTCGTGCTCGCGGTGGCCCTGGAGCCGCAGGCCGACGCCGAGCATCTCAGCAGGACCCTGAACATCAGCTGCGGCTCGGAGGGCTTCTTCACCGAACGGCACCCGAAGCTCGCCCCCGTGTCCACGTTCACCGACGGCGTCTTCCTGGCCGGCGCCTGCCAGGGGCCCAAGGACATCCCGGACACCGTGGCCCAGGCCGGCGCGGCCGCGGCGGAGGCCCTGGTGATGATCGACCGCGGCTCCATGGAACTCGAGCCGAGCACCGCCTTCGTCAACCCGGCGAAGTGCTCCGGCTGCCGCGTCTGCGTCGGCCTGTGCCCGTTCGGGGCGCTGTCCTTCGACGCCGAAGCGGGGGTTGCGGTGGCCAACGAGGTGCTCTGCAAGGGGTGCGGCGTGTGCGTCGCCGCCTGCCCGTCGGCCGCGCTGCAGCAGCACCTGTTCACGGACGAGCAGGTCCTCGCCGAGCTCGAGGGGGTGCTCAAGGGTGTCTGAGAATCACTTCCAGCCGAAGATCGTCGCCTTCTTCTGCACCTGGTGCACGTACACGGCGGCCGACCTGACCGGCATCTCCCGGCTGACCTATGCGCCGAACGTCCGGGTGATACGCCTGATGTGCTCGGGCAGGCTCGATCCGCAGTTCGTGCTCGCGGCCTTCCGCCACGGCGCGGACGGGGTGCTGATCGGCGGCTGCCACCCGGGTGACTGCCACTACCAGGAGGGCAACTACAAGGCCCGCCGCCGGATTGAGCTGCTGCGAGCCGTGCTCCGCGACCTGGGCGTCGAGGACCAGCGGCTGCGCATCGAGTGGATCTCGGCGTCCGAGGGCGAGAAGGTGCAGCGGGTCTGTAACGAGATGACCGAGGAGCTGCGCGGACTCGGGCCGCTGCGCCTGGAGCGCCCCCAGCGCCAAGGCGTGGAGCCCGCCGGGGCCGGGGAGGCACGATGACAAAGCCGAAGATCGCTTTCTACTGGTGCGCCTCCTGCGGCGGCTGCGAGGAAGCCGTCGTCGACCTCGGCGAGGACCTGCTGGCCGTCGTCGAACTCGTCGAGGTCGCTTTCTGGCCCGTCGCGCTCGACTTCAAGCGCCAGGACGTCGAGGCGCTGGACGACGGCGAGCTGGCGGCGGCGTTCATCAACGGCGCCGTCCGCACGTCAGAACAGGAGGAAATGGCCTGGCTGCTGCGGCGCAAGTCCGCTGCGGTCGTCGCGTTCGGCAGCTGCGCCATGTCCGGAGGCATCCCCGGCCTCGCCAACCTCTACGAAAGCCGGGACATCCTCGACCTCGTCTACCGCCAGGCGCCGAGCGTCCAGAACGCCGAGGGGACGCTGCCCGCGGAGGAAAGCCGCGTCCCCGAGGGCGAGCTGACACTGCCTTCGTTCGGCGCCTCCGTGCGCACGCTGGACCAGGTCATCGACGTCGACTACTACCTCCCCGGCTGCCCGCCGTCCCCGGGCCTGATTGCCTCGGCCGTAACGGCGCTCGTCGAGGGGAAACTGCCCGGGAAAGGAGCCGTGCTCGCGCCCGACGTGGCACTCTGCTCCGAGTGCCCGCGTGCCGCCACGAAGCCGGACAAGCTCCTGGTGCGGGCGTTCCGGCGGCCGCACCAGGCGCTTATCGATCCGGAGCTCTGCCTGCTCGCGCAAGGCCTGATCTGCCTCGGCCCCGCTACCCGCGCGGGCTGCGGCGCCGCCTGCCCCGGCGGGAACATGCCCTGCACCGGCTGCATGGGGCCCACGAGCAATGTCGTCGACTACGGGGCGAAGGCGCTGTCCGCCATCGCGTCGGTCCTCGATGCGGACGATGAGGACGAGATCGCCGCTCGCGTAGCCGAGATCGCCGATCCGGTCGGTACCTTCTACCGCTACAGCCTGCCGGCTTCGCTGCTGCACCGCCGCGTGCGGCCGGCGGCGACCGAGGAAAAGGAAGAGGTGGCGCCATGAGCCGTGAGATCCTCATCGACCCCGTGACACGGCTCGAGGGCCACGGGAGGATACACATCTTCCTCGATGCCGACGGCGGCGTCGACCGGGCCTACCTCCAGATCCCGGAGCTGCGCGGCTTCGAGAAGTTTGTCCAGGGGCGGCGCGCCGAGGACATGCCGCAGA
This sequence comes from Streptosporangiaceae bacterium, assembly GCA_052144275.1. GTDB lineage: Bacteria > Actinomycetota > Actinomycetes > Streptosporangiales > Streptosporangiaceae > Palsa-504. The sequence continues at coordinate 6,350 of JBKQQQ010000353.1, read as the reverse complement.
TCACCTCGCGCATCTGCGGCGTCTGCCCCATGGCCCACCACATGGCCGCGACGAAGGCCCTCGATGACCTCTACCAGGTGGACCCGCCGCCCGCCGGCCGGAAGATCCGCGAGCTCCTCTACAGCGCCTTCATGGTCGAAGACCACGCGCTGCATTTCTTCTTCCTTGGCGGGCCCGATTTCATCGTCGGCCCGGATGCGCCGCGGCACAAGCGGAACATCCTCGGCGTCGTCGATACCGTGGGCCTCGAAGTCGGCAAGGAGGTGATCGGCGTCCGCAAGCAGCTCCGTGACCTGGTGGCGGCGGTGGCGGGCAAGGCGATCCATCCGGTTTTCGGGCTGCCCGGGGGCGTGTCGCGTTCCCTGAGCGGCGAGCTCCAGCAGCAGGCGGCCGCCGCGGCGGCCCGCGCCGTCGAGTTCAGCCAGTTCGCCCTCGGCGCGTTCCGCAAGACCGTGCTCGGCAACCCCGGCTACGTCGAGCTCGTCACCTCCGAGGCCTACACGCACCGCACCTACTACATGGGCCTCGTCGACGAAGCGAACAAGGTCACCTTCTACGACGGCACGCTCAGGGTGGTCGGCCCGGACGGCAAGGAGCTGCTCACGTTCGCGGGGAGAGATTACCTCGATCATGTCGCCGAGCACGTCGAGCCGTGGACGTACATGAAGTTCTGCTTCCTGAAGGGCATCGGCTGGCACGGGTTCGCCGACGGCGCCGCCAGCGGCGTCTACAGCGTCGCGCCGCTGGCCCGGTTGAACGTCGCCGATGGCATGGCGACCCCTCGCGCGCAGGAGGCTTACGAGGAGTTCGTCACGACCCTGGGCCCCAAGCCCGTCCACCACACGCTGGCCAACCACTGGGCCAGGATCATCGAGCTCGTGTACGCAGCGGAGCGGATGGCCGAACTTGCCGCCGACCCGCAGATCGCCGACCCGCAGGTGCGCACGCTGCCGACCGCCGTGCCGCGCGAGGGCGTTGGCGTGGTCGAAGCGCCTCGGGGGACCCTCTTCCACCACTACCAGACGGACGAGCGCGGGCTCGTCACAGCCGCGAACCTGGTCGTCGCCACGCAGAACAACGCGGCCAGGATCGCGCTGTCCGTCGACAAGGCAGCGCGCGCGCTGATCAGGAACGGCCAGGTCGACGAAGGGCTGCTGAACCAGGTCGAGATGTCGTTCCGCGCCTACGACCCGTGCTTCGGCTGCTCCACGCACAGCCTGCCTGGCCACATGGCACTGATCGTCGAGGTCAGGGACGCGGGCGGCGCGCTCCTGCAAGAGATCCACCGGGACTGACGGTGCGAACCCTCGTCCTCGGCCTAGGCAACGAATACGCGGGAGACGACGCCGTCGGCGTGCTCGCAGTCCGGGCGCTACGCGCGGAGCTGGCCGGGGGTGCCGAGGTGGTGGAGAGCGCCGCCTCGGGCCTGGCGCTGCTCGAGGTCTTCGCCGGGTATGACCGCGCGGTGGTCGTCGACTCGATCCGCACCGGCCGCAGCCCCGCGGGCACGATCGTCGAAGCCGGGCTCGCCGAGCTGGGCCCGGCAATAGCACCCAGCCTGCACCAGGCCGGCATACCCGAGCTTGCCGCGGTCGCCAGGCGGCTCGGCATGGGCTTCCCTGACCGGACGCAAGTGCTCGCCGTCGAGGTCGCAGGCCCGCTGATGTTCGGCGCGCCGCTGAGCGAACCCGTGGCTGCGGCGGTGGCGCCGCTCGGCCGACGCGTCCTGGAGCAGGTCAAGCGCTGGGCGTCGGAGGATTCCAGGTGCAGGCGGCCTGAGGGCACCGGGGGCGGGCCGGAGGACGCCGTGCCCAGGGGACCGGGAGGAACACGGTGCACGACTACCACGCGGTCAGCGCGCTCGTAGCACGCCTGGCCCACGATCCCGGCCTCGCGGAAGGCATCGCCGAGGTCCGCGTGCGGGCAAGCCCGGTGTTCTCGCCGGAGGCGCTGCAGCAGGCCTACCAGATGCTGACGGAAGACACGCCGCTCAACGGATCACGCCTGCTCGTTGAGGTGCTTGCCGACCGCCGCGAGTGCGCGCAGTGCGGAACGGCCTGGGTGGTGTCTCCCGACGACGTGGCCGGCCACCTCGTCATCTGCCCGTCGTGCGGGGCCCTATCGCCCCTCGATGCCGGAGCCGCGATCGAGCTGCTCGAGATCAGGAGTCACCCGTGCGCGTGACCTGCTGGTCAGGTGCTGAGCAGGCGGTGAGTCGCTGGGTGTTGACCTGGGTGTAGTCGCTGGAGCAGTGAAGCGTGTTAGAGGTAACCGAGGGAGGCCTGCGGACCTCCGTGCTGTTCGCCGCAGTTCCGGTAGGCATGGCGATGTTGTGCCCGGCGGGCAAACTGGGGCGGAACCGGCGCAGCCGCAGGCTGTTGGAAACCACGAACACGGAGCTGAACGCCATCGCGGCGCCGGCGATCAGCGGGTTGAGGAACCCCAGGGCGGCAAGCGGGATGGCGGCGGTGTTGTAGCCGAAGGCCCAGAACAGGTTGCCCTTGATCGTGGCCAGCGTGCGGCGGGACAGCAGGATCGCGTCGGGGACGGCGAGCAGGTCGCCGCGGGCCAGGGTCAGGTCGCTGGCCTCGATCGCGGCGTCGGTGCCGGTGCCCATGGCCAAGCCCAGGTCGGCCTGGGCCAGGGCAGCGGCGTCGTTGACCCCGTCGCCGGCCATCGCCACCACCCGGCCCGCTTCTTGCAGCCGCCTGACCACGTCGACCTTGCCGGCCGGCAGCACCCCGGCGATCACCTCGCCGATGCCGACCGCATCGGCCGCAAACCGGGCGGCGCGGTCGTTGTCGCCGGTGAGCAGCACCGGCCGTAGTCCCATGCCGCGCAGCCGCCGGATCGCCTCCGCCGAGGTGGGCTTGATCGTGTCGGCGACAATCAGCAAGCCACGGACCTGCCCGTCCCAGCCGGCGGACACGACGGTCTGGCCCGCGGCCTCCGCCCCGGCGGCGCGGGCGGCGAGTTCTGCCGGGACCTGTAGCGCCCATTCAGATTCCAGCCAGCCTGTCCGGCCCACCGCCACGGCACGCCCGGAGACAAGGCCCGAGACGCCGAGCCCCCGGGCATTGGCGAAGCTCTCTACGGCAGGCAGCTTCCCGCCGCCCGGGACGTCCCGCAGCCGTTCCCTGGCGCCAGCCGCGATGGCCGCGCCGACCGGGTGCTCGGAGGCATCCTCCACCGCTCCGGCCAGCCGCAATAGCTCACTGGTGTCCACGCCGGACGCAGCGGCCACGTCCACGAGGCTCATCCGGCCGGTGGTGATGGTGCCGGTCTTGTCCAGCACGATGGTGTCGACAGTCCGGGTCGACTCCAGCACCTCTGGTCCGGAGATCAGGATGCCGAGCTGCGCGCCGCGGCCGGTGCCGACCAGGATCGCGGTCGGGGTAGCCAGGCCCATCGCGCATGGGCAGGCGACGATCAGCACGGCGACCGCGGCGGCGAACGCCGCGCCAGCGGGCTGCCCGGCTGCTAGCCAGGCGACCAGTGTCACGATCGCGACAGCGATGACGACGGGGACGAATACGGCGGAGATGCGGTCCGCCAACCGCTGCACGGGCGCCTTGCCAGCCTGCGCCTCGGTAACCAGCCTAGTCATCTGGGCGAGCTGGGTGTCGGCACCCACTCTGGTGGCGCGGACCACCAGCCGCCCGCCGGCGTTCACGCTCCCGCCGGCCACGCCATCACCGGGGCCCACCTCGGCCGGCACCGGCTCACCGGTGAGCATCGAGGCGTCCACCGCCGAGCTGCCGGAGGTGACGACACCGTCGGTGGCGATATTCTCCCCCGGCCGGACTACGAACTCCTCCCCCACGGCCAACTGCCCCACCGCGACCCGCACCTCAATGCCGTCGCGCAGCACGGCGGCGTCCCTTGCGCCCAGCGACAGCAGCGCCCTCAGCGCCGCGCCCGAGCGCCGCTTCGCCCGGGCCTCGAAAAAGCGGCCGAGCAAGATGAGCGCCGTCACCCCCGCAGCGACCTCCAGGTAGGTGGCTTCCGTCCCGCTGCCCCGCGCCAGCCAGGCGAAACTCATCCGGATGCCCGCCCGGCCCGCGGCGCCGAAGAACAGCGCGTACACCGACCACAGGTACGCCGCGGTGACCCCGGCCGACACCAGCGTGTCCATCGTCGCGGCGCCGTGCCGGGCGTTGACGGCGGCGGCGCGGTGGAACGGCCACGCCCCCCACACGGCCACCGGGGACGCCAGCGCCAGCGAGGCCCACTGCCAGTTCCGGAACTGCAGCGGCGGGATCATCGCCAGCGCCACCACCGGGATGGCCAGCGCCAATGACACCAGCAGCCGCTGCCGCAGCGCAGCCGTCTCGCCGGCGCCGTCCTCCGCCGCTGCCCCGGCCGGCTCGCGCCCGGCTGGCTCGCTGCGCGGCGGAGCGGGCAGGGCCGCGGTGTAGCCGGCCTGCTCGACCACCGAGATCAGCTCGGTGGCGGGCATCGCAGCCGGGAAGCTCACCCTGGCGGTCCCGGTGGCGAAGTTGACCGTCGCGGTGACGCCATCGAGCTTGTTGAGCTTCTTCTCTACCCTGGCCGCGCATGAGGCGCACGTCATCCCGCCGATCGCCAGGTCCACGGCGCGCGCCGCACCGTCCGGCGCTCCGACAGGACTCGCGCCCCTGCTCATCCGCGCATCATCCCTTCGCTTGCCTTGTTACGTGCACCACCGCCCGTTCGGGAGATAGATCTTTTTAGCCGAACGGGCCGTAGTACCACGCCCAGCCCCGATGCTTGAACTGGCTGCCAGGCATAGCCACCCGGCGGCGTGCTTAGCTCCTGGCGAGCTGGTAGTCGCCGGCTTCGTCCAGGGCGTCCGCGACGGCCTGCCGCGCCAGCGGTGCATCGCTGGTGACCGTCACTGCGGAGGTGCCGCCGGGGACGAGGTCAACCGTTACGTCGCCGACGCCATCAAGGATCTTGAGTTCACTGGCGACCGCATGCACACAGTGCTCGCAGGTCAGCCCAGTGATCTCGTAGGTCGCCGATGTCATGAAGCAGCCTCCCTTCGTACCGGTGGACCGGATCGGGCGGGCGATCGCGTCGGACACCTCGTGGACGGGGTATATCCGTACACGCCGCCTCCGCTCCGCCGCGCCATCCTGCACCGCTGTAGGACAGTTTTCCTTACCCCGGCACGGTATCTATCAGGCCGGACGGCCCCGATGACCAGGACCTTCGTAGATACTGCCGGCCGCGACAGCCGGTGCGCCTGGGCGTGCAGGAACTGCCGCCAGATCGGGCCTGCGCGACGGGGAGCCGGGCCGATCCCGCGGCACGCAGGATCTCCCAGACGGTGGACGGCTCGACCGTCACGCCGAGTTTCGTCATCTCGCCGTGGATCCGGCGGTATCCCCACAGCGGATTCTCCTTCGCCAGGCGGACAACGAGGCGGGCGATGCTGGGGACCGTCGGCGGCCGGCCGGGCTTGCGCCGGTTGCTCGTGTCGTACTTCCTCGCGGCAGGCGGCCAGGACGGCGTCGGGCGTGACTCCGGCGCCAGGCCAGCATCGTCGCTTGCGTGACGGGGAAGACGTCGGGCCAGCGGTTGCGGGGTATGAGCTGGGCCAGCGCGGCGAACCACACCCGGTCGGCCGGCTCGTAACGCACCCGGTCGGCGTGGCGGCGCAGCACCGCGTTCTCGTGCCGGATTACCAGCAGCTCAGCATCCTTCGCCATGTCCTCGCAGAGCGCCAGGACAGCGAGGCCGAGTATCCGGCGAACCAGCAGGTAGACGATCCTGATCAGCACGGGGCCAGCCAGCCATCACCGCGTCAAGCCCGCTGGCGATGGCGCAGGTCGCCACGCAATCGAGTATTCGAGCGGAACACGGTCGATGGAGCGAGGCGAGGCGATGCTGCACTCGGCCCGCCAGCATGCGCCGGTGCCGGGTCTGGCCCGGTGGCTGCTCGGCCTGGGCATCGCGGCGACCCTGTCCGCGAACGTGGCACATGGCCTGGGACATGCCCCCGGTTGGCGCTGCTGTGGCCGCATGGCCTGCGGTAGCGCTGGTTGGGTGGTACGAGCTGCTCATGACGATCATCCGCGGCGCGCGAGTACCCCAGGATCTACCCGGCCCTGCCGGCGTATCCGCAGGCGCGCCCGAGGCTGATCCGCTGCGGGTGCGGGCCGCGGAGGTGTTCGCCGATGAGCGAATCCTCCACCGCCATGCACGGCGTCATCGCACCGTCCATACCGGCGAATGGGCCGGCGTAGCCAGAGTCGGGGCGTGATCGGCTGCCGCACTCGACCACGCTACGTTATCATTTCTATACGAAATCATGCTTCCGGGCATGCCCAGCGGATGGCACACTGAAAACCTGTGTCGGCGAGCAC
>JBKQQQ010000352.1:0-5490 GCA_052144275.1 Streptosporangiaceae bacterium | reverse complement strand
TCCCGCGCGGACGGGGACGCGGGCCGGCCTGCTGGACGGGCGGCGTCTGGGCGGTCCCGGGGAACTGCGGGGCCGGGAGGGTGGTGACCTCGTAGACGGCGCGCGCGAGCTCGGACTTGGTGTCGGGCAGGCGCGGGAAGCCGCCGTAGGCCGCCGCGCCGAACGCCGAGGTCAGGTCGCCGAAGGTGGCCCGCCGCCACGGCGTGATGTTGGGGATGGTCACCCCGGTGAGGCGCTCGAGGAACTGCAGCACCGAGGTGTGGTCGAACGTGTCGCTGGCGATCCAGCCGCCCTGCGTCCACGGCGACACGATGATGCAGGGCACCCGGAACCCGCCGCCGATGGGCAGCCCGTCCACGTACTCGCCCGCCGTCCCGGCCGGCGCGGTGGGCGGCACCACGTGGTCGAAGATGCCGTCGTTCTCGTCGTAGTTGAGGATGAAGACGGTCTTGTTCCACACCTCCGGGTTGGCCGCGATCGCGTCGATCTTGCTGGCCACGAAGTCCGCCCCGGCGGCGGGCGTGTAGTCCGGGTGCTCGGACTGGTAGCTGGTCGGGATGAGCCAGGAGACGGTCGGCAGCTTGTCGTGGATCGCGTCGTACTCGAACTGGCCCGGCGAGAAGGTCCGCAGCCCGCTCTGGTAAAGCGTGGAGCCGACCGGGGCGGCCTGGAAGGAGGCGAACATCTCCAGCAGGTTGCACTCGTAGTTGTCGACCTCCTGGTACACCTGCCAGCTCACCCCGGCCTCGGTCAGCGCCTCCGGGTAGGTCTTCCACTGGTACGGGGTGGGGTCGATGTTGGAGATGACCGGCCCGCCGCCGGCGCCCTCCGGGTCGATCCACGCGGACATGTGGTACAGCCGGTTCGGCCAGGTCGGCCCGAGCACCGAGCAGTGGTAGTTGTCGCAGATGGTGAAGTTCTCGGCCAGCGCGAACTGGAACGGGATGTCGTCGCGTTCCATGTAGCCCATCGTGTAGGGGCCGTTGGCGCCGTCCGCGGCCAGGTGCGCGGGCAGCCAGTTGTCCATCTTCCCGCCGTCCCAGGCCGAATGCTGCACCGCCCAGGCGTGACTGGTCGACGGCTGGGCCTGGGCGCTTGTCGTCCTGGTGTCCAGGTGGAACGGCAGCAGGTAGCCGTCGGGGTTCTGCGGGTCGGGCTGGTAGAACACCGACTTGCCGTCCGGCAGCGTGATGGCCTTCGGGTCGGCGAACCCGCGCACGTTCGGCAGCGTGCCGAAGTAGTGGTCGAACGAGCGGTTCTCCTGCATCAGGATCACCACGTGCTTGATGTCGCTCAGGCGTCCGGTCTTGCAGCGTGAGAGCGGAGCCAGGGCACGCACCACGGCCCGTTCGGGAAGAAAAGTTAGGATCGTGCGTTCAATACACTGGTAACTGGTCACCTGATCCGGTGACGCTCTCCCGACGCCGAACGAACGAGAACTCACGCATGCCCCTATCGCAGACCGCCAGCGACTCCACGACCCCGGCCGCCATCGCGACCAGGGACGACCTGCGCAACGTCGCCATCGTCGCGCACGTCGACCACGGCAAGACCACGCTGGTCGACGCGATGCTGTGGCAGTCAGGCGCGTTCCGCGCGAACGCCAACGTGGCCGAGCGGGTGCTCGACTCCGGTGACCTGGAGCGGGAGAAGGGCATCACGATCCTGGCCAAGAACACCGCGGTGCACCACGCCGGGCTGACCATCAACATCGTGGACACGCCCGGGCACGCGGACTTCGGCGGCGAGGTGGAGCGCGGCCTGTCCATGGTCGACGGCGTGCTGCTGCTCGTGGACGCCAGCGAGGGGCCGCTGCCGCAGACCAGGTTCGTGCTGCGCAAGACGCTGGAAGCCGGGCTGCCGGTAATCCTCGTGGTCAACAAGGTGGACCGGCCCGACGCGCGGATCGCCGAGGTGGTGGACGCCTGCTACGAGCTGTTCATCGACCTGGACGCGAGCGAGGAGCAGATCGAGTTCCCCATCGTGTACGCCTCCGCGCGGGCCGGACGGGCTTCGCCGACGCGGCCCGCCGACGGCGAGATGCCCGATTCGCCGGACCTGGAGCCGCTGTTCACGGTCCTGAAGGCCACTGTCCCGGCGCCCGCCTACGAGGTCGGCGCGCCGCTGCAGGCGCACGTGACCAACCTGGACGCCTCGTCCTACCTGGGCCGGATCGCGCTGTGCCGGATCCGCAACGGCACGATCTCCCGCAGTCAGCAGGCGGCCTGGTGCCGCCGGGACGGGTCCATCGAGCGGGTCAAGATCTCCGAGCTCTACCTGACCGACGCGCTCGAGCGAGTGCAGGCCGACTCGGCCGGCCCCGGTGACATCGTGGCCATCGCCGGCATCCCGGACATCATGATCGGGGAGACGCTGGCCGACGTGGACGACCCGCGGCCGCTGCCGCTGATCACCGTGGACGAGCCGGCCATCTCGATGACGATCGGCGTGAATACCTCGCTGCTGGCCGGGCGGGAGGCGGGCGCCAAGGTCACCGCCCGGCTGGTCCGTGACCGGCTGAACCGCGAGCTGGTCGGCAACGTGTCGCTGGCCGTGCTGCCGACCGAGCGGCCGGACACCTGGGAGGTCCGCGGCCGGGGCGAGCTCGCGCTGGCCGTGCTGGTGGAGACGATGCGGCGGGAGGGCTACGAGCTGACCGTGGGACGGCCCGCCGCCGTCACGCGCGAGGTGGACGGTGCCGTCTTCGAGCCGGTGGAGCGGCTCTCGGTGGACGTGCCCGAGGAGTACCTGGGCACGGTGACCTCGCTGATCTCGGTGCGGCGCGGCCGGATGGAGTCGATGACCAACCACGGCACCGGCTGGGTCAGGCTCGAGTTCGTGGTGCCCGCGCGCGGCCTGATCGGCTTCCGCACCCAGTTCCTGACCGACACCCGCGGCACCGGGATCATGCACCACGTCTTCGAGGGCTACGAGCCGTGGGCGGGCGCCATGCGCGGCCGCGCGACCGGTTCCCTGGTCGCCGACCGGGCCGGCAGCGCGTCCGCGTACGCCATGTTCAACCTGCAGGAGCGCGGGTCGCTGTTCGTCCCGCCGGGCACCGAGGTGTACGAGGGGATGATCGTCGGGGAGAACTCCAGGCCCGACGACATGGACGTCAACATCACCCGCGAGCGCAAGGTCACCAACGTGCGCCAGTCCACCGGGGAGGAACTCGAGCGGCTGGTGCCGCCGCGGCTGCTCAGCCTGGAGCAGGCGCTGGAGTTCTGCGCCGACGACGAGTGCGTGGAGGTGACCGCCTCCGCGGTGCGCCTGCGCAAGACGATCCTCGACGCCAAGGAGCGCGGCCGCGCCCGCGGCCGCGCCTCCCGCGCCATCTGACTTCACGCGCCCGGCTGTCGGCGAACTTGCCCCGTCGTTTGAAGTTTGACTTGACATACTTACATTAACTCAGCCTAACCTAGAACGTTCGACTAGAACGCTCTAGAGGAGACCTGTCATGAGACTGGGCGCGTACACGGCGTGCTTGCACGACACGCCCCTTCCGGAGACCCTTCGGATCCTCGCCGGTCTCGGTCTGGACAGTGCCGAGATCAACTCAGGAGGCTTCCTGCCGGCGGTGCATCTGCCGGTCGAGGACCTGCGATCGAGCGAGACCGCGCGGACTGAGTACCTGGGTCTCTTCGACGAGGCCGGCGTCGTCCTGACGGCGCTGAACTGCAACGGCAACCCCCTGGACCCCGATCCGGAGGGCGCGAAGCAGGCGCAGGACATCTACACCTCGATCGAGATCGCCGCCCTGCTCGGCGTCAAGCGCGTGGTCACCATGTCCGGAGCTCCCGGTTCGGAACCGTCGTCGACGCTTCCGGTGTGGAACGTCGTGCCCTGGCACAGCGCGTTCCTGACGGTGCAGGACTACCAGTGGAACCAGGTGGGCATCCCGTTCTGGAAGAAGGTGCAGGCGTTTGCCGCTGACCACGACGTCAGGGTGTGCCTGGAGATGCACCCGGGCAACATCGTCTTCAACCCGCGCACGCTGGAGCGACTGGCCACGGAGATCGGCGCCACCCATGTCGGCGCAGAGATGGACCCCAGCCACCTGTTCTGGCAGGGCATCGACCCGACGGAGGCGGTGAAGTCACTGGGTTCGCTGGTCTACAACGCGGCCGCGAAGGACACCCGGATCAACGCTCTCGCCAAGGTCAACGGCACCCTCGATGACAGTTTCACGCACGTCGGGGCAGACGACCCGAGGTGGCTCAGCCTCGGCGGTCCGCACTCGCTCAGCGGCTGGCCGGAGGAGCCGTCGTGGGACTTCGTCGCGGTCGGCCGAGGGCATGACGTGAGCTGGTGGGCCGGCTTCCTCGACGCGCTGGAGGCGGTCGACCCCGGCATGGCGGTCAACATCGAGCACGAGGACGCCGAACTCGGCCAGATGGAGGGCCTGCAGTACGCCGCTGACACCTTGCTGCAGGCCGCCCGCCGAAAAGACCATGTCGATGACTAACGCGTCCGCGACCCCGTTGCGGATCGGGATCCTGGGTGCGGCCCGGATCGCTGATGACGGCATCGTGGATCCCGCGAAGGTTCTCGGCCACGAGCTGGTCGCGGTCGCGGCCCGGGACCGCGACCGCGCGGAGGCCTTCGCGGCCGAGCGCGGCGTGGCGAAGGTGCACGACACCTACCAAGACGTGATCGACGACCCGGACGTCGAGGTCGTCTACGACGCGCTGGTGAACTCGCTGCATGCGCGCTGGAACGTCGCTGCGCTGCAGGCCGGCAAGCACGTGCTCAGCGAGAAGCCGATCACCAGCAACTCCTCTCAAGCGCGTGCGCTGCGGGAGGTCGCAGCCGGCTCCCCGGGTCGGATCGTCGAGGGATTCCACTACCTGCATCACCCCGTGCACCAGCGGCTGCGCGAGCTGGTCACCTCCGGCGAGCTGGGCGCGCTCCGGCGGGTCGAGATCGTGCTGGCCATCCCCGCCCCGGCGGACAGCGACCCGCGCTGGTCGTGGGAGCTCGCCGGCGGCGCGACCATGGACCTGGGCTGCTACGTACTCAATGCCGCGCGCCAGTTCGGTCGCTGGATCGGCGCCAACCCGGAGACCCCGGAGACGCCCGAGCTGGTGAGCGCCGACGCCACCGTCAAGGCCCCCGAAATCGATGCGGCGATGCATGTCGAGCTGGACTACGGAGCCGGGGTGACCGGCAGCTGTACCTGGGACATGGACGCCGCCCGCCGGACCATGACCTGGACCGTGGTGGGGTCGCAGGGTGCCGTCACCTCACCGGCGTACGCGGTGCCGCACCTGGACAACCGGCTCGTCATCACCCGGGACGGCCGGACCACCGAGGAGACCCTCGGGGACCAGACCTCCTACACCTATCAGCTCGCGCACCTTGCGGACACCCTTCGCGACGGCGCGCCGTTCCTCATCGACATGGACGACTCGGTGTCGAACGCCGAGCTGATCGACGCGTGCTATCGCCGGGCGGGGCTGAGCCCGCGCGGCACCTAGCCATCGCCGCAGG
>JBKQQQ010000351.1:0-4452 GCA_052144275.1 Streptosporangiaceae bacterium | reverse complement strand
CATGATCAGTTCCGCGACAGACCATGGCATTCCTAATGATCATGGCCACCCGTGCCGGAACTGGCCCGGAACCCATGAGCATCTCTTCCCGTCGGCATTAGCTGGCCTCAGGCTTGGCCATGGGCTCACCCTCATGCCGATGTGAGTGTGTTCGTGCCGGTAAATTCCGCCGGGCGGTATTAGACATGCTGATCATGTGGACTCGTTTGAGAGATCAGGATCCGACACTCCTAGATCTTGTCGCATTAGGCGGCGAAGTATAGTTATCTTGTTATAGAGAGTAATGTGAATATAGTTTCGCGCCGTCTCACTTGTTTCCGCTGGGGCATTTGCGGATGCAGGCCTGGGCGTAAGCATTCAGCTCCTGTGCGGCTGGGTGGCGTTTGCTGACGCGGTGTGATCGTCTGGTGTCGTGGTGATCTTGGCAAAGCGGGCCTAGCGTGTCGGCTTGATTACATTCCGGATGTCGTGATCATGGTGGCTTGTGACCAGCCTGCCGCCCGCGGATGCCTGCGCTGGCTGCGCTGCCCGTGATGCGGTGATCGGCGATCTGCTGGCCAGGGTGGAGCGGCTGGAGCGGCTGATCTCGCGTAACAGCGGGAACTCCTCGATGCCGCCGTCGGCGGATGACCTGCCGGGCCGGCCGCCGCCGCCGGGCAGGCCGGCGCGGAAGGCGGGGAAGCGGAAGCCGGGCAAGCAGCCGGGGGCGCCGGGATCGCATCTGGCGTGGAGCGAGGACCCTGACGACACGGTCCCGCATTTCCCGGACGGGACGTGCGCGTGCGGCGCGGCGCTGTCGGGTGCCGCCGATCTGGGCGTGACGGCCTCGCATCAGCAGGTGGAGATCCCGCTGGCGTCCGCGAAGGTGATCCAGCACGACCTGCACGCGGTGGTGTGCGGCTGCGGGAAGGTGCACCAGGCGGCGCGGCCCGAGGGCGCGGGAGCCGCCCGGGTGTCCTACGGCCCGAACCTGCAGGCATGGTGCGTCTTCCTCATGGTCGCCCACGCCATCCCGGTGCACCGCTGCGCGGAGCTGATCGAGTCGCTGACCGGCGCGAAGCCCTCAGCCGGGTTCGTGCACGCCATGCTCGCGCGGGCCGCCGGCCAGGTTGCCGATGTGAACAAGCTGATCCGGGCGCTGATCATCCTGGCGCACGTGGTCTGCGCCGATGAGACCCCGATCCGGGTCGGGCCCGGCCCGAAGTCCCGCAAGCGGTACCTGCTGGTCGCGTGCACCCGCCTGTACACCTATTACCTGCTCGGCGACCGCGACCTGGCGACGTTCGCCGCGTTCGTGCTGCCCGACCTCGATGGCACCGTCGTCGTCCATGACCGGTATCAGAACTACGACGCCTTCCCCGGACTGATCCACCAGCTCTGCACAGCCCATCTCCTTCGCGACCTCGCCGACGCCGCCGAGACCTACCCCGGCGCGCACTGGCCCGTCCAGATCGCGGACGCGCTGCGCGGCCTGATCCACGCCGCGAGCACCGCCCGCGACCAGGGCCTCCCGGCCGTGCCCGACCTGATCGCCGCACCGCTGGAGCACGCCTTCCGGCATGGTGTCATCCTCGGCCTGGGCCAGGTACCCCGCCGCCAGGGCCGCAAGCAGCTCAAGCACCGCGCCCTGCTTGAAGCACTGCGCGACCGCCACGACGACATCCTGCGTTTCGTCTATGACTTGCGTATCCCGCCCACCTCCAACCAGGCCGAACGGGACGCGCGCCCGGCGAAGACCCAGCAGAAAATCTCCGGCCGGCTCCGCAGCGAGGAAACCACCCGGCACCGCTACGCCATCCGCGGCTACATCTCCACTGCCAGCAAGCACGGCACCGACATCCTGACCGCCCTGCGTGACGCGATCCTCGGCCACCCCTGGATGCCGCCCATCCCCGACCCGCCCTGACCAACGCCGTCGGCCCCGCTCGCCGGCCCGTTACACCGTGTCGCCAAATATCACTCAGGCACACCGGGCTGAATGCTTACGCGATGACGGGGGCAGACCACAATCCGTGGAAGGCGAGGGTAATCGCGCTCGGCAGGAGTTCCTACGACGGCCCGTGCGACAGAGTCATCCGCCTTCTAGCAGAGGCGGATCGCAGTGTAGCGATACTCCAGAATTTCAGTGCCCGCGGAACGCAATACGCTGAACTTCGCCGACTGCGCGCGGAGCACCTCGTCCCGTATGCTCAGGGACCCTGCGAGATTCCAGGCTGCACTAATGTTACGCCTTTTGCCGCGAAGTGCGTGATGGAGACCTTTGTCTATGATCACTGCCACCTGCATGGCGAGGTCCGGGGAGTTCTCTGCCAGGACTGCAACTACGCTATGTCGTTCATTGACAGGGGGAGGCCTTGGCGGCCTGAGCTGCAAGATGCATATGAGTCTTATTGGACCAGATGCAGTGAATGCGCACCATTTGGTCCATGGCATCCGTGGGAAGGCGTCGGCCCTACTGGTCTTGTTTACGAGCTGACTCCAGCCGATTCTCATCAAGCTGAAATATGAGCCGGAAGGCTCGCTATCTTGCCACCAGCAGGCTGTCGTGAGGATAACCGCGTCGCAGAGCGGCGCCGCGTGTTCAGATATGGCTCAATTCGGCGGCGGAGCGATGACGTCGAGACAGCGCCGGGCGCGTAACTCGGCCGATCTCGGATTCTAGCGTTCGAGAAGGTAGAGGCAATGGGCACTGCTTCCACATGTGTGCGCCTGGCGTTGACTGTCGTGACCCAGTGGCAAGCTGAGACGCATGGCAACCGTCCTAAGCCAGCTCGGCCGGAGCATACTTCGTGGCTTGGTCCCTTACCCGGACCGACGAAAACGGTCGATCGTGCGAACCGAGGCGCGCGGGCTCGTGAGTTGCGAGCCGTGGCCCGGCCTCGACGCGAGGGGACCTGACGCTTCGCGACTCGCGCTTCTACGTCTGCTTTGGCTGCAGCGGCAGGCTCGGTTGATGGCAAGGATGCGCCAGACTGAGCCAACTGTGATGGTGGCGCGAGCGGCCGTAGAGACCTGTCTGCTCGGCCTTTACTGTCTTGGCAAGGAGGAAAGTACGGAAAGACTTCAAGCAGACTATGTCAAGGCGATTCGGGATCTTCTGACTTACTTGGTGGATGATGGGTTCGTTCCCAAGGATCTAATCGATCGCGCTTCCGCGACATACGGTTCGCCGAGTAAGACGCCCGTTAAAGTCTACGATATGGCATCCCACCTGGAACGAACTTTGCCCAAGTCGGGCGCCATTAGTATTTATCGTAGATTTTACGTTCCTACCTCGACATTCTTTGTTCACGCCAATGCCGCATCGCTGATGAGACATGTAAAAGACGATAATGCTCTTACGGAACGCCCGCTTGCTCCATGGACTAGACGGTCAGCGGTGCACGTCGCCGACTCCTGCGTGGGACTGCTCGCGAGCGCAGTCGCGCTACATGACGGTAAGGTCACGACAGTCTTTGACGACTATGAGAAGGCGCACATTTCCCGGGCTCTCACACCAGTGGCCGTGATCGTCGGAAAGGGGGTCATCGGTTCCATCAGTTGGGGCAAGCTTCCGGATGCTTTAAAGGCATTTCGATGGCTAATGAAATACTATTCTCCGTCTGGACAAGCCAAGGCTGACGATATAGACGTTCGGAAGGCCCTCACGCGCGCTGCATACAAGCGCCTCCTTGGTATCAGCGCGCAGTTTGACAATATTGATCCCGCACTTGAGATGACCCTAGATCACTTCGTCACTGTGCTAGCCGAATCCGCGGACGATCAGTAGGCCGTAGGCTTGCTCGGGGCGCTGAACGAGGTCAGCGTAATGGTCAAGAGGCTCTGCCTCGACCAGCGCCGTTGTTCCTCCTCCGCAGTGCGCCGCCCGGCCTGTCGCGAACTGGAGGCGTGCGCACCACTACAGCCGTGGACGGACGCCCAGGATGGGTAAGCGCATAGCTATCAGAGTGTCCGATGGCAGGCCACGACTATCGGTCAGTCGAACTCGGAGCGCTCGAATTTCAGGACGCGGGCGTTCTCGGTGAGGATGCGGATCTTGTCATCGGTGAAGCCGTCGGGGTGGGTGGCCTCGACTTCTACGGTAATGGTGAGTTCGCCGGTCTCTGGGTCGGCGAGGTGGGGGAGGATTTCCTGCTGGAGCCGGGTGAGGTCGCGGCCGTACTTCTCGGCGTCCACGCGGAACACGCCGAAGTAGCGGGTCTTCGCCGAAGGAGGGGGTGGCGAGGGCTCGGGATCGCCGCCTGCGCCACCAGTGCCTGTTCTCGTTCCGCTAGCGGAGTCGCCTCCGGCAGTGCCATCGACTCCACCGACAGGCGGCTTGATTCTTGCTTGCTGAGCCAGCGCGATGTCGGGGCGGACGAGAAGGACGGCGTCGGTGATCGGGCCGAACCAGGAATCGCCGTGGGGGAGGGCCAGGCCGGTGAAGGAGCCAATCTCCTCATTCCGTCCGGT
>JBKQQQ010000350.1:0-3175 GCA_052144275.1 Streptosporangiaceae bacterium | reverse complement strand
GATGCCGCCTGCGCAGGCAATGTCCATAACGCCACGCGTTCGCTCTACGGCTTCGGCGCCGCGGGGCTCTTGTTCGACTACCAGCACTGCAAGCATCTCGTGCTCTACGGCCGTAACGTCGTCGAATCGCTGATGGTCAAGGAGGCTAAGGCGTTCATGGCCGCGGTGGCGAGGGGGATGCGCTGCACCTACATCGATCCGCGCGCCACGATCACGGCGTCCAAGGCCACCCGCTACTGGCAGGTGCGACCGAAGAGCGACTACGCGCTGAACCTCGCCATCATCCATGAGGTCCTGGAGCAGGATGCCTACGACAAGGACTTCGTCGCCCGCTTCGTCTCCGGCCTGGACTACCTGCGGGAGGCGGTCAAGGACACAACGCCGGAGTGGCAGGAGCCGCACACCGGCGTTCCCGCCGCCGAGCTTCGCGCGTTCGTGACCGAGATCGCCGCGGACGCACCACATGTGATCTTCCATCCGGGGTGGATGTCAGCCCGTCACAGGCAGTCGTTTTACGTGAGCCGCTCGGCGCTGATCCTGAACGCGCTGATGGGCAACATCGAGCTTCCGGGTGGATGCGTGCTGGGGAAGCCGCCCGAGCACTACGGCCGCAAGGGCTTGAACCATCTGACAGATCGCGTGCCGGAGGTCAAGGAGCCGCGCGTGGATGGTGCTGGCGGCGAGCGGCCGCAGTGGGATCCGGCGATCGGCATGCTGCATCAGGCCTTCGCCGCGATGGAGACGGGGCAGCCGTACGGGATCGGCGCCTACTTCGCCTACCGCCACGACCCGTTCACCGGCATGCCCGACCCGGAGGCGACGCAACGTGCGGTCGAGAAGCTGAAGCTGCTCGTCTCGATCGACGTGCGCTACTCGGAACTGGGCTGGTTCGCCGACGTCATCCTCCCCGAGTCGACCTACCTGGAGCGGGCGAACATCCTGGGCCAGATGAACGGCCCGGTGCCGGTCTTCGCCATGCGCGACCAGGCGATCGCACCGCGCTTCGACAGCCGCCCGGCGTGGTGGATCTTCCGCGAGATCCTGCACCGGATGGGCATCAAGCAGGCGCTTGACTTCGAGACCATCGAGGAGCTGTGGAACTACCAGCTCGATGGCACCGGCATCACCGTCGCCGAGATGCGCGAGGCTGGGATCGTTCCTCTCGCCGACGTGCCCCGACTGATCCCGCGCGACGAGCTCACGTTCCCGACGCCCTCGGGGAAGATCGAGATCGAGAGCGAGGTCCTCAAGCAGGCCGGGCTTGAGAGCCTGCCGGCGTACGTCCCCAAGGAGGCGCCGACGGGCGAGAAGTTCACGCTGCTGTTCGCGAAGACGGCGACGCTCGCGCAGGGCCAGTCGCTCAACAATCCTCTGCTCAGCGAGAGAGCGCCCAGACAGGTGCTCTGGATCCACCCCGACCGTGCCGCGGCACTCGGGATCGCCGACGGCGACGAGGTGGAGGTCAACGGCGGTGGCCGCTACATCGGTTGCCTGCCGGCGAAGGTCACGCGCTGGATCCATCCCGACGCGGTGTTCATGTTGCACGGCTACGGCGCCACGGTGCCGCTCGCCACGCGCGCCCTCGGCCTCGGCGTCGCCGACCAGCGCCTGCAGCACGGCAAGCTCTACGACTTCGATCCCGCCGGCGGTGGCTGTGCGCTGACCGAGACGGTCGTGCAGGTGAGGCGCCGGGCAGCGGAAGGAGCTGCAGGATGAGCAAGTACGAGCTTCGCCACGACGAGGCCAACTGCATCGGCTGCCTGGCCTGCGAAGTCCATTGCAAGACCAACAAGCAGCTTGGTCCCGGTCCCGATCCGTGCCGGATTATCGCGCTGGATCCGGTCGAGGTCGACGGACTGCCCCGGACCCGCTTCGTGTTCATGCCGTGCTTCCACTGCGAGGACCCGTGGTGTGTCCGGGCGTGTCCGACCGGCGCGATGCAGAAGCGTGAGAAGGACGGCATCGTGTTTGTCGAGGACAGCCTCTGCATCGGCTGCAAGAGCTGTATCGCGGCCTGTCCGTGGGGCACTCCGCAGTGGGACCCCGCCACGAACAAGGTGGTCAAGTGCGATTACTGCATGGACCGGATCGACGCTGGGCTGCAGCCCGCCTGCGTCACCAAGTGCGTGACCGGGTGCCTGTCCTTCGGCGAGGCCAACGAGGTGCCGGACCCGCGCCGCGAGCGCTACGCCCGTCACATCCTCGCCGAGCCGCCGGGCGGCGAGGACACCTCGCCATGAGCGCGGTCCAGACGCTGCCGAGCTGGCTTGACCAGGGCGCCGCCGCCCTGGCCGGTCCTATGCCGCCGGCGGCCACGCTCGCCGGCGCGTTGCCGGGTCTCGCCCAGGCGCGGGAGCTGACGCCGTTGCAGCGGTTGCAGCGCGTGCAGGAGTCGGGCCTCGCGGAAAGCAGCCGTGCGGGCGAACCGGTCTCTGCGGCCTGGCGCCGGTTCCTGCGCGAGGCCGGCCCTACGGTACTGGTGATCGATGCCACCGGCCTTGATGTGCGCGCCCGCGGCACAGCCGCGGTCCTCGATAGCGCCCCGCGGCTGCTGGCCGAGGGAGTGCTGATCGCCGCTGGCCTGCGCGACAGCCGCGAGGTCCAGCTGCGCCTCCCGGCCGACCTGAACGGTCACGAAGCCGCCCTCCTGAACGCCGTCGACGCGATCCGTTCGCTCGCCCACGTCACCACCCCCCGCATGCAGCTGGAGGTGCAGCGCGACAGCCACCCCGGCCCGTGGGCGGAGGAGCCGCCCGCCGACACCGCACGGCTCATCCACACGCCCGAGACCTGGTGCCGGATCGCCCTGCTATTCGCCGGCGCGCCGGGCCCCGGGGCGTCGTTGCTGACGCTACGGCGCGGCATCAAGCAGCGCGGCCTGGTCGAGCTCGCCCAGTCACAGAGCCTGCGGCGGCAGATCGACACCTGGGGTGGCGGCATTGAGGTAGCAGGCCAGGACCCGGTGCTCGTCTTCGACGACGGCCTGGGCGGCTTCCTGCCGCTGTCCGAGGCCGACGTACCGTGCCAGCCGCTTGCGCTCGCCTCCGCCGGCGTCGAGCCCGTGCCGTCCACGCTGATGGTGATGGCCGAAGGCGCGTGCCTGCTGCGCCAGACGCGCCGCGCGCTCTACCGGCATTGGCAGCTCGCCGACAACGCCGAAGGCGATCCGGTGCGC
>JBKQQQ010000349.1:0-3321 GCA_052144275.1 Streptosporangiaceae bacterium | reverse complement strand
GGCATCGACATCACCAATGCCCACGGAGCGCATCTGGTGGCGACCGTGAGCGCCCAGGCCATCACGGGCACCGTCACGCTCAAAGATGGCCGCTCTGCGCCGTTCACCGCGCGGCTGATTTCCGCTCCCGGCAGCGACTACGGGCTGTTCCGCAGCGAGGAAACCTTCAACGGGGTGCGCTACCTGGGCGGCTGGATCATCCCTCCGCCGCAGCTCGCCAGCGCCCGGGCGGGAACGGGAACAGAAGCCTCCCTGGCTAGCGTGATGGTTCCCATGCCCGTCTGCTGCAATCCTGACACCCACGGTGGCATCCTCGACGAGCGGACCGGGGCGCTGATTACCAGCCCTCCTTTCGATGGAGGCAGCGTGACCGTACCCGACGTGGGCACGTTCCGGCTCACCCCGTGCCGCGAGGCTCAGTGCTGAACAGACCAGGGGTTAGGACTCCCGGCCGGGGCCGGGGTCCTGCGCGGTACAGTCGCGGCTTTGCTCCGTCCATCCTGACCGGCGCAGGTATTCTCCGGCCGAGGTTCGCCGCGCGCGCTTCGGGCCTGGCCTCTGGCCTGGCCCCCACCGCAGCCGCCCCGGCACCGTGACCTTTCGCCCGGCGATCGGCACGCCTGGTGCGCGACGACTGGCCCGGCCAGCTCGCGGAGCGCGTGACCCACGGTGCGTTACGGCGGGGTGCGTGCTGCGGTGGGGTGCGGGGCATCGGCGCGGCGGGCAGCGGCCCGCGCCGGTGCGCTATCGCGCTAGAGGCAGCGGGCCAGGCTGCCCCGCCACCTGCGGCGAGAGTCCCCAACATCTTCGGCCGCTCCAGCGCGGCACTGCCTCGCTCGTTCACGCTCTCCGTGCTCGTCTTGCGCATCTTCGCGAGTCTCGGTCTGCGCCGGTCGGCCTGGCGCGCCGAAGGTGCGCCCTTGATGACTGTGAAGAAAGTCCTCACAGCACTCTTTGGGCGAGCGAGGGCTCAGATACCGCGAGTGTCGGTCGGTTACGGCTGATCGGGCCAGTCGAATCGTGCCCAGATGGTACGGCTGGTGTGGTCGCCGTCGATCCCCCATTCGTCGGCAACGGCACGGACGATATCCAAGCCGTGGTGCCGGGCCGGGTCGACCATTCCCTGGTTCCAGGGGCCGCCGTTGTCCTCGACTTCGATCCGCGCGTACAGCTCCGGGCTGACCATGGCCCGCATGGTGAAGGTTCCGCCGGGTAGGCGGGAGCGACTGTGCTGGGCGGCGTTGGCGGCGAGTTCGGAGGCGCACAGGATCACATCGTCTGCTCTCGGGCAGTCTTCGAGGACTGCGCGCAGGTCGGCGCGGACTGTGCGGATGTGCTTGGTGCCGCCCGGGTAGGTGACCTCGGTAGTGCGTAGTCCAACGGTTCGGGATGCTGGCGTATGCATGGGTCCTCGCTGCTGCGCCTGGTCCATGGTCTCTGCAGCCTTGAGCGTACTCTGGGTCATGGTGTCGTACAATAAATACGTGTTACTTCTTGTACTGGCCCGGCACAATAGGTGCGAGCATGGCGCCAGAAGACTTGGAGGAGACGGATGTTCGGTCTGTTCGTGCGCTTCACGTGCAAAGACGAGGCCGCCGCTGAGGCCTACGACAAGCTGGTCGCTAAGACCATCGAGGCAATCAAAACCAACGAGCCGGGAACGCTCGTGTACGCCTCCCACCTGGTCGAAGGCCAGCCTCTGCAGCGCATCTTCTATGAGCTGTACCGGGACCGAGCAGCGTTCGAGGCGCACGAGGCATCCCCGCATACCCGCCGCTACCTCGAGGCGCGGGGACAGTACCTGGCCAGCACCGAGGTGGACTCGCTGACCCTCCAGACGGGCAAGGGCACCGGCGGGTGACGACCCCGGATTACCAGAAGGCCCTGGGCCGCAAGATCGCCGCCGAGCGGCGCCGCCGGGGCTTGTCCCAGCCCGAGCTGGCCCGGATGGTGGATCGGTCGGTGGCCTGGGTCTCGCAGGTGGAGCGCGGCGTGCGCAAGGTCGACCGCATGTCCGTGCTGGAAGCCCTGGCCGCCGCGCTAGATGTCCCGCTCGCCGAGTTGGCCGCCGAGGCACCCGTGGTCGCCGCTGTCACCGAGGAAACTCCTGGCGCAAGTGGCCTGCGTTTGGTTCTGTCCGGGGCCTATGCCCTGCGCGCCATGCTCGACGGCCGACGCTCTCCCGCGATCAGCACACTTCGCGGCAAGGCCCGCATGGCGTGGGAGTTGACTCACGCCGGGCGCTACACCGAGCTGGCCGAGTTGCTACGGGGCCTCGTCCCGGACCTGGAAACCGCCGCCCGAGCCATGGCCGAAGATCAGCGGGCCGAGGTGTTCGAGCTGATGGCCGCGACCTACCAGGCTTGCTCCGCCGCGCTGGCCAAGCTCGGCGAGCCCGAGGCAGCCTGGATCGCGGCCGACCGGGCCATGGCTGCCGCCGAACGGGCGGGCAACCCGCTGCTGGTAGCCGCTGGAGCGTTCCGGCTGGTGTTCGTGTTCATCTCCGCCCGCCACTATGACCAAGCCGAGGAGACCGCCCGGACCGCAGCGGAGGCGTTGTGGCCTCTGGCCGACGGCGGTGATCCGCAGGCCATGTCGCTATGGGGCGGGCTGACCTTGCAGCGCGCCGTCGTCGCCGCCCGCATCAACGACCCCGATACCGCCTACGCCCAGCTCGCGCGCGCCCGGCAGATGGCCGGGCGGCTCGGCGAGGGACGCAACGACTACAACACCGAGTTCGGCCCGGCCAACGTGGGACTTCAGGAAGTCGCGATCGCCGTCGACCTCGGCGACGCGGGCCGCGCGCTCCGTGCCGCCGCCGCAGTGGACACCAGCGGGCTGTCAGCCGAACGACGCGCCCGCCTGCTCATCGAAGTAGCCCGCGCGCACGCCCAGCGCCGCCAAGCCGACGAGGCTGTTACTGCGCTGCTCCAGGCCGAGCAGATCACCCCGGAACTGGTCCGCGGACACGTCCTGGTCCGCCAGCTCGTCTCTGACCTGCTCACCATGCAGGACCCGCCCGCCGCCGAGCTGCGCGACCTGGCCAGACGCTTGACCGCCAAATCGGACTGATACTTCGTGTATTAGTCACGCACCTTGGGTACTGTAGATGTGAGGCCTTGAAGCCTCACCCCATCGAGGGATGACCGTGCAGATGCCGGGCCGGTGAGTCACCGGGGACCCCGGGTCACGGTGCACACGCCACCACATGACACGCCTGAGCGGCAGGCCACTCCTGACCAGGCCATGCGGCACAGCACCGCTGATCAGCGAACCTGACCCGCGTCTGCCTGGCTGGAGCATGCCTCCGCTCGTCCGCCC
>JBKQQQ010000348.1:0-13322 GCA_052144275.1 Streptosporangiaceae bacterium | reverse complement strand
GTACATGGCCGCCTGCCAGCTGCCCTGGCTGCCCGAGCGCGCGCTCGGCCGCCGTGGCGGCCAGGCCTTCCGCGACGCCCTGGTGCGCACCGGGCTCGATCCGGCCAGCGCGGACCGCTACGCCGCCCGGGCCCGGGACCCGGCCGTGCTGCGCGGTCCGCTCAACTGGTACCGGGCCATGCCGTTCAGCCTGCGCGAGCCGACCGGGCCGATCCGGGTGCCGACGATGTTCGCCTGGGGTAACCGCGATCAGTTCGTCTCGCGGGCCGCGGCCGAGCTGTGCGGGCACTACGTCACCGGGCCCTATCGCTTCACCGAACTCGACGGCGCCTCGCACTGGCTGCCCGAACAGGCCGCCGACCAGGTGGCGGCGCTGCTCGCGGAGCACTTCGCGGCGACACCCTGACAGCTGGGCATGCCGGCGAACTCCGACCGCAGGTGTGGTCTGCTAATCAGGTGAGCAGCATCATCGCAAGCCTTGCCGCAATAATCGGGGTCGTACTCGGTTCGGTACTGACCTATCTGTTTCATCAGCGTCGTAAGCCTGACCGAGATCGCCGGGGGATGCGCGCGCCGGAGCGCCGCGAAGTCATGTGCCTGCTCGGCAGCATGCAACGGTTCGAAGTCAGCGAACAGGTGGCGTGGCGGGCAGCGACGCTCATGCGCGAGTATCGCCGGTCCCATACCGGGATCGGCCTCGGTGACTACCTGATTGCCGCGACCGCGCTCACCGAGGGACTGGAGCTCGCCACACTGAATGTCCGCCACTATCCCATGTTTCCCGGACTTGCCCGGCCCTTCCCGACCTGAAAGCGGCCGGCGCAAACCCGGCAGACCCGGTACCGCAAAGCCATTGCGCCGGCCGGGACGCTACGAGGACTACCTGGAAAACGGCGGCATGCGATGAGCAGCGGACGACGGTAATCCTGCCGGGATGGTGACGGTAGTGAGGGTGCCGTCGCCGGGGTTGAGCAGGGCGCGGCCGGGGCGGACCGGGTGGCCGAGGTGGGCGTGGGTGAGGCGGGCGCCGATGAGGTCGCCTTCGGGGAGGGTCTGGGGGGCGGTGAGGCAGCCGCGCCTCGCGCGGCGGGCGTCGGCCTGCCAGCCGCCGAACCCGCTGGCCAGGGTGTCCGGGTCGCCGGCCAGGACCAGGGCCAGGGGGCGGCCGCCGCCGCGGGTGATGATCTTGCTGAGTTCGCCGCCGGCCTCGCAGTCGGCGAGCAGGTCCGCGTCGTCGATCACGACGGCGCCTGGGGCGGTGAGCGAGGCGATGGCCGCGGCGAGTTCGTCCTCGCCGAGGTCGGGCTGGGCGAACGCGGCGGCCACTCCCGGGAGCGAGGCCAGGGAGCGGAGCGGGGAGGGCCGGGGTGTCACCAGGATCACCTGGGCTCCGCCGGAGAGAAACGCCTGGGTCATCGATAGCAGCACTGATGAGCGCCCGGACCGGGCCGGGCCGGCGACGATGAAGGCCGGTGCGCCGTCGGACAGGTTGGGCCCGAGGGCGGTGAGCTCGTCGCCGCCGACGCCGGCCAGGCCCCACAGCGGCGACTGGCCCCCGGGCGGGCGCAGCTGCCAGGCCTCGGCGAAGGTGATCCGGGACGGCAGGACGTCGACGCGGAACGGGCGCCGTGCGCGGGGCACGGCGGCGTCCAGGGCCTCGGCCCAGTCGGCGACCTGGCGCAGGGCGGCGGCCTGGGCCTGGCCGGAGGGGTCGGGGGCGAGCAGGGCGACCTGGGTCTCGGTGCCGGTGCCGGCGGTGAAGGCCCGGCCGGGCGGGATGTCGGCGGGCAGGTCGCGGGGGCGCAGCCCGGCCAGGGCGTAGTCGTCTCTCTCGGCCAGCTTGAAGACCAGCTTGTCCTCGCACATCGCGGCGATCCGCCCGGCCAGCAGCGACCGGTCCCCGGTCATGATCAGGTGCACCCCGGCGCTGGCGCCCTCGGACAGGATCCGGGTGATCACGTCGGTCAGGGCGCCGCCGCCGGCCTCGCCGAGGGTGGTGGTGAACCCTTCCCACCGGTCGAGCAGCACCAGGATGTGCGGCAGCCGCTGGCCGGCCGGGGCGGCGGCGCGCTGCTCGGTGATCCCGGCGAAGCCGCCGGCGGCGAGCAGGTCTTGCCGGCGGGTGAGTTCGGCGGCGAGCCGGGTGAGGAGGCGGGCGGCGCGCTCGTCCTGGGTGCGGGTGACCACCGCGCCGCAATGGGGAAGGCCGTCCAGCGGCAGCAGCGCGCCGTTGCCGCAGTCGATGCCGTACAGGTGGGCGTCGGCGCAGCTGAAGCCGACCGCGACCGCGGCGGCGATGGTGCGCAGCAGCTGGGAGCGCCCGGACCGCGGCGCGCCGGCCGCCATCATGTGGCCGAAGGTGTCCAGGCTGAGCACGGCGGGCTGCTGCTCCTGCAGGCCGGGCAGGTCGATGAGGCCGAACGGGGCCGGCGCCTGCCCCGGCTCCGGTGGCCTGCCGAGGCCGGGCAGGTCGCGTAGCAGCAGCGTGCGCGGCAGCGGCGCCAGCCAGGGGCTGGGCTGGGCCGGGATGCGCAGGCCCGCGGCGGCGCGCCGGATCTGGTCCACCAGCACCATCAGGTCGGTGACCTCGTCGTCGGCCTGCCGACCGACTTGGCGCTGTGGTTCCGGGCGGCCCAGGTCAGGCCAGGCCGCCGGCCTTACCCACGGGTGGGCGGGGGCCGTCCCCGGGTCCGCGCCGGGCCGGCGCCCGCCGATCCGGCCGGCCTGGAACGGCACCAGCGAGGCGTGGCCGAGCCGGACGTAGCCTCGCCCCGGCACGGCCCGGGCGATGTGCGCCGCGTCCGGC
This sequence comes from Streptosporangiaceae bacterium, assembly GCA_052144275.1. Classification (GTDB taxonomy): domain Bacteria; phylum Actinomycetota; class Actinomycetes; order Streptosporangiales; family Streptosporangiaceae; genus Palsa-504. The sequence goes on along the minus strand of JBKQQQ010000348.1, from coordinate 10,516 downwards.
GCGTCGATCACGTCCGCGCTCTCGGCCACATCCGTCATCCGCAGTGCGATCCGCAGGTTGGTGTTGGCGCGGATGTCTGCGGACACCACGCCGGAGGGCCGCTGGGTGGCCAGGATCAGGTGCAGGCCGAGGGAGCGACCGCGCTGGGCGATGCCGACCAGGCCGGCCACGAAGCCGGGCAGGTCGCGGGCCAGGGACGCGAACTCGTCGATGACGATCACCAGCCGGGGCAGGGGCGGGTGGCGGGGCTGGGACCCGGCTCGTTCGGTGTAATCTTCGATGTCTTTGGCCCCGGCGGCGGCCAGGATCTTCTCCCGCCGGGTCAGCTCGGCGGACAGCGAGGCCAGGGCGCGCTGGGTCAGGTGCGCGTCCAGGTCGGTGACCATCCCGGTCACGTGCGGCAGGTGCACGCAGCCGGAGAACGCGCTGCCGCCCTTGTAGTCCACCAGCACGAACGTCATCTCATCCGGCCGGTTCGCGCAGGCCAGCGACGCGATCAGGGTCTGCAGCAGCTCGGACTTCCCGGCGCCGGTGGTGCCGGCGATCAGCGCGTGCGGGCCGTCCCTGCGCAGGTCGATGCCGAACGGCCCGTCGTAGCACGCCCCGATCACCGCGTACGTCGACGGTCCGGCCGCCCGCCAGCGGGCTGCGATGTCCTCGGCGGCGGGCGGTTCGGCGCCGAGGACGTCCAGCAGCCGGCAGGCGTCCGGCAGCCCGGCGTCGTCGCCTTCGGCGCTGATGTCTCTTACCGGCGCGATCGAGCGGGCCAGCCGTTCGGCCCAGCCGGGCGTGACGTACTCCGGCCGGATCTCGCCGACGGCGGGCTCGTTCATCTGCGCGACGGTCAGCGCGCCGTCCGGGCCTGCGGCGACGACCGCCTGGCATTCGGCGGGCAGCAGCCGCTCGTCGGAGTCCAGGCAGATGCTGTACACGCCCACCTCGGGTCCCTCGCGCAGCACCTGGAGGGCGCCGGGCAGCGACCGGAGCCTGCGGGACCCGTCGAAGACCACCACGAGGTCTCGTCCCCGGGCCTGCTCGCGCGGCGCCTGCTGCCGGGCGGCGATGATGGCCTGCAGTTCGGCGATCCTGGCCGCGACTGTCTCGGCGTCGTTGCCGATGAGCGCGGCGCAGTTCTGCCCCTCGGCCGGGCGGCAGTGGGGCAGCCAGCGTACCCACTCCCAGGCAGCCTGGCCGCTGGCGCCGGTGAGCACGCAGACCTGGACGTCTTCGGGGCTGTGCAGGCCGGCGACCTGGGCCACCAGCCAGCGGCCGGTGGCACGGGCCACGTCCCCCGGCCCGGCGACCCCGGCCACGCCCCGCCCGGCCAGGGGAATAGCGACCGGCGCGTCGGCGATCAGCCAGTGCAGGCGTCTGCGGTGCTCGTCGGCGGCCGGGTCGGTGAGCTCCACGGCAGACGGCAGGCCGGCGGTGCCGAGCCGGAGCAGCAGGTAGTCCGGGTCGGTGCGGCGGCGCTCCCACAGCCGCCGCCGGGGACCCGACGCGATCGACAGCACCGTGGCCGGGTCGGGACAGTCGTGCCGGCGGCGGGCCCGCTCGGCGTCGCGGGCCGCCCGGGCGTCGCCTTCGACCCTGGCTCGGCGCTCCTCGTATTCGGCCTGCTGGCGGGCGTGGGACTTGCGGCCGTGGCGGCGGTCGCTGACGTAGCTGCCCAGCAGCATCACCGGGCTGAAGGTGGCCAAGGCCAGCATGTACACCTGACGCAGGAAGTACGCCATGGCCACGCCGAGCACCACCGGGACGACCGCCATCAGCAGCGGGACCGGCCGCCGTTCGGGCTTGCCGGGCGGGTTCGGCAACTGGAAGCGCATCGTGCCGCCGGGCGGCAGCAGCCGCGGCGGGCGGTTGAACTCCAGGCCGGCGCCGTCCTCGGCCGGGTGCAGCGCGGCGTCCGGCGGCTCGTACGGCACCAGGTCCAGCAGCGTGCTCCCCACGGCCACCTGCTCGCCGGGGCGCCAGTACGCGGCCCCGTCCAGCGGCTGCCCGTCCAGCAGGACATCCGTGCCGTCGTACGGGGCCACCTGGCCGCCGCCGCGGCCGATGATCACCCGCAGCGCCAGCGGCGGGATCCGCGGGTCGTCGACCACGATCCCCGCCTGGCCGGCCCCGGGGCCGCCAATGTCGGCCGCCTCGAATCCGAGCTGGTACACCGCTCCCGCCGCGGGGCCGCCCGCGACCCGCAGTTCGGCCACCCCGGCGGGCTCGGGCCGCGGGCACCCGGCCGGATCGCCGAGGCTGACCACGCAGCCGTCCAGGACTGGGGCGTCGGCGAGCCGCATGTCGCCGGGCACCCGGTGGCCGCCGACGAACAGCGCGGGAACGGCGGGCCCGGATGTGCCGCGCACCAGGCGGTCAAGCTCCGCCGCCGCCTGCGCCACCGTCGTTCCCGGATCGGCGTCGATCACCACATCGGCGCGCCGCCCGGCCGCCGGCCAGACCACTGTCACCGTCAGCTGCATGACCGTCCCCCGCACCTGCCTACCGTGGCCGGACAGGTCCCTGGTGACCGGGGACCGCCTGGAGGGCCCGGCCGAGGGCTGCAGGGTGACGGGTGGGCACGACCCAGGTGGGGCTGAGCCGGGGCTGGATCAGGCGGGAGAAGTACCCGTTCTTGAAGTTGTTGTAGTAGCGGGCCGGGCGGATCTGCGGGGCAGTGACCGCGAGGGTATCGACATCGATGACCAGCGCGGCGCGCATGAACGGCGAGGCAAGCACGCCGATGTTGCAGTGGCTCATCCCGGCCTTGCCGCCCCACCGGTTAGTAAAGGTATAAAAGCGCGGCGAGTTCTTCATCCGCCGCAGCTCGGCCCGGTCGGTGACGACCCGGATGCCCTCCACGGCCGGCCACGGGCAGGTGAACAAGCCGCGGCTCTGGTGGTTGACCGTGGGGGTGCGGCGTGCGGCCCGGGCCGAACCGACGGCACCGATGCTGAACACCGAGGCGTCGAACCGGATACCGGTCGGCCAGTTGCGGTACACCAGGGTGATCCAGATCATGGCAGGCACCAAGAGCCCGGCCATGATCACGAAAAACCACGGCTGGTCCAGCACCACGCCGAGAATCAGGCAGGCGATCGCGGCGGCGGCCGGGGCGAACAGGCCGTAGGCCAGCAGCGGCCAGTTCAAGGCGCTGTGCGCCTCCTGATAGGCGGGGGGTCGCGGTTCGTTCATCGTGATAGCCGGGTGATCAGGTCGAACATGACCCTGCGGAGCCCTTCGACGTCGTAGGAGGTCCCGGCCGGGTCACCGTCACCGGGGCCGTCCAGGCGGGCCTTAGTGCCGTCGCCCCGGACACTTAGACGGTAACCGAGAGGGCTCTGCCTGTCAGGGTGGTAGGCGGACACCAGCCACGCGGAGGGCATGGCTTCACCGGACCGCAGGGGCGGGGAAATGGTCAGTTCGGCGAGTATCTCGGCTGCCTTGTCCCGCGAGAGGAGGACGTAGCGGTAGAACCTGCCCAGCGGGCCGAGCTTCCTGACGTTCGGGAGGCCGCTGGCCAGGTCCGAGGGCAGCGCCGTGGGTAGTTCCGCCACGATCCCGCGGACCGGCTCGGCCTGGTCCCCGAGGGCGAAGAACCGGGGCGTGCGCTGGTTCTGGTCCGCCGTCTCGGTCAGGACGACAAACGCCGGGCGGCAGCGCCCGGCCAGCATGATGCCTAGCTCTGGCTTCAGCGAGTAGCAGCTGTCCGGTTGCCAGTAGCCGGTCCGGGGGTTGTCCTCGAGAAGAAGGCCCCGCTTGATCATGCCCTCGGTCACCCACTCGATGACCTTCTCCCGGCGCCGGTTTCCCAGCTGCATCCAGGCCCGGGCGACGGCTTCCTCGAACAGCGGGTGCCGGGGGCCGCCCAGCACGCACAGTTCGAGCGCCGAGACGGTCACCAGGTCAACGACATCCGCCTGGGCCCGGTCGATCAGCTGCCGCGCGGCTTCGGTCCGTTCGGCCGCGACGATAGACTCCTCCAGCGTCATCTAGAACCAGCTTCCGATAGTAGAGGTCACCGAGTGCCACGCCGACCGGGCCGTGTGACCGATGCCGTCGGCCACCTTGACGGTCGCGTGACCCACGTCGTCGGCCACATCATGAAACGGCGTCCAATGGTGGTAGAGGAAATCGCCCGCCAGGTATACGCCGGACGCGGCCAGCATGACTTCGCCTACTCCGGGGATTTCGTCCATGACCAGGTTGGCGGTTATCAGGGCGCCGTTGAATCCCGCCACACCACGATCTGCCCAGCCCATCGCCCCTTTGTCCTGGGGGGAGACAAGTGTTCCCGCGTCGGCGAGCAGGCCGAGCCCGCTGAGAGTGCAGGAAAGTCCCCTGATCTCCGCGAGCGACCCGGCCGCGGTTTTCAGCCAGCCGGGCGCGAACGCGTCCCAGGCGTCGAGTTTGTTACCGGTCGATTCGGCGAGCTTCCCGGCCTCGATCAGCTCGTCCACCGGCGACTGGCCGGTCCGTATCAGCTCATTGATCTCGGTGATCTTGTCGTCGACTTCCTTTACCCACTCGGCCGGTACCCCGGCGATCTTCTCCAGCGCGCCCACCCAGTGGTCGGCGGCCACAATGTCCAGGGGTGCCAGGACCGCCTCCAGGACGGTGCGGACCGGCTCTGTCCTGTCCCACAGGCCCGAATGGTCGCCGACGTCCGCGGCGGTTTTCGCGGCGGCGACCAGGTAGCGCCGGTGCAGGTCCTGGGCCTGGTTCTGGATCCCGGACGCGGCCGCGGAGGCTGACTCCATATCTGCGGTGAGGACGGTCGAACCTGGCGGCAGCGCCGCCTGTTTGGCCTGCAGCGCCTGCTGATGCACGCTCGCCTGGGCCGCCTGGCGTTCCAGCGCGTCGGCCTCGGCCTGGAACCCGCTGAGCTGGCTCGCCCAGGACGACGTGGCCGCGTGCAATGTGTCCGCGGCGCTAGCCGTGTTCCGCAATGCGGGCGGGAACGTGGCCTGCAGTGCTCGCATGGCGTCGGCGGCCCTGCCCTGCAATGCCTGCAGGTCGAGTCGTTCCACCATGGCCAGGACCTGGCGCGCTTCCTGGGCGACCTGGTAATGACGGCGGGCCAGGTGCTGGGTCAGCCCGACGTCACCGGGGGCCGGATCGAAGCCCAGATGAGGCAGGGAGCGGGCGTAGCCGGTCACCGCGCCGCCCCCGCCCACCGGGCCAGGGCCTGATCGACGCCGCCGAAGGCGGCACCGATCTCATCCGCACGCGCGGCCAGCTCGGTCAGGGCCTGCCCGGTGATCCCCAGTTCGGCGGCCAGGAGAGCGTTCGCGTCCTGGAGTTTCTCGGCCAGCGGGGTCGCGCCGACGACCCCGGAGTCCAGGCCCTTGAGGGCCCAGACGACGGGGCCTAGCCGGCTACCTGCCGTGCGGAAAGCTGCTTGCGCATGCGTCAGAGTCGCATCCTCGACCCGCAGGTCCGCCACTGCCACTCCCGTCCACGCTCAGTGCTACGGCATCGGTCCCATTCGGGTGCCTGGTCCTCTCCTTCAGCCCGTTACTGCTTGAGTGAGGCGGCCAGTTGGGTATCGGTGTCGTGGAACGCCTTGACCGCCGCGTCCAGGTACTGGCCCATCCCGGTCAGGCCCTGGATCATCTTGCTGGCGCCGGTGTGGAACTGGGTATAGGACGCCTCGAAGTGCTTGCTGGAGGCGTCGGTCACGTAGCCGCCCGCGACCAGGTTGTCGACCAGGTGCTTCAGCCGGGCCAGGTCACCTTCGATCGTCTGCTCCCCTGCCTGCAACTGGCGGGCGGCGGCCTGCATCTCTGCGTAGGTGACGTTGACGTTGGGCACGTTCGGCCTCCCTTTCGCGATGGGCTCTTCTCGTTCACCCGCTGGAACGGGGCCTTCCCGCGAAGGGTTCGGCGCGTAAGACGACCGTAAGACAATCTGTGACAGGCTAGCAACTGTGTGACTGAAAGTGCTGGTGACCGCTATCGGGACAGCAGCTCACACCAACCGCTAAGGACGGGTCATTGCCCCTGGCCGCGCAGCGCGAGCAGGACCACGAGTCGTCAGAGCCGAACGGCAGCATGCCGTCCAGCTCGCCGACGCGAAGGCAAATGCGGCCCGGACGTGGTGACCGCTCGAGGAAGACGCACACGAGGCCCGCCTGCCGCTATTACCCGATCAACGGTAGCCGTCCGTCGCTATCGCCTGGGTTCGCCTTCAGGGGTAGGGTCATCTTCCCCTTTTCTGAGTCGCCAGCGATGGTTTTTGCCCATGCACGAGAGGAGTGCGTTCTCCGAAGCCTCCAGAGCTCGTACCGCCTGCTGTAGCGCCGAGGCTCGGCTTGCATCTGATGAGTTCAGAGCCCACCTGTTCAGCGCGGCCACGAGGTGGTCCGTGTCTCTTATGGCCGTTTGGGCGGCATCCAGCACGTCGGACTTCTGCGTTACAGATGACAGGCGCAAGTCAGCCAGTTGGTCGTGCAAGGCATCGCGCAGTGCAGCCGAGTCTGCGACTAGACGTTGCCGCTCATCGTTAGAGTCTCCGTTGTGCGCGTTGGCTGTGCACCGGCTGCTTTGGGGCCATACCGCCCAGAGTAATTTGATCTTCTGTAGCGGTCCAGGAGTTGTGGCAGGTCAAAGCGCGAACTCAGGTGACCTGCCACCATCCCGACGGCGGTCTTCGCTCCGCCTCTCCGGTTTGGCCGCGCACAACGACGCATCCTGGCTGCCGAAATCCATAGTGTGTCGTCTTCAGGTCCGTTGCGCGGCCCGGTCCGATTCGAGGTTTTTTAGCGCGATGTCCTCGCCGTGCCGGTCGCCGGTCTCCCGGAAGATCGCGGCCGCCTCGTGGACCTCGAACGGGAGGCGATCAGCGTCGTGCTGGCGACCGCAGGAGGGCATGATGGGCGGATGGGCGCCTATGGGTATGAGTCTTGGTTTGTCAGCGCTCGCGACCCGGTTTCCCGCCGGGCGCTGTGGATACGCCATACCCGTCATCGCCCTCACCGGGGGCTGGAGTCGGTTGCCCTATGGTGCACGGTCATCGATCGTGACCTAGATCAGCCGCCGGTTGTGGTCAAGCAGGTCTTCAGTGCCTTCCCGCCCGGCGCTGCGGCAGGGGCAGGGCGGTTCCGGGGGCAGGCTGAGATGAGAGGGCAGAGCGCGCGCTGGGACCTGGCTATCACCGGTGAGCAGCCGCCGTTGCGGCCGTTGCGTCCGCCGGTCTTGTACCGCGCGCCGCTGCCGCGCACCAAGCTTGAGGCGATTGTCCCTGATGGCCAGGTCGCCGGCATACTCGAGATCGATGGCCGCAATGTCACTGTGTCCGGGTGGCGGGGGACTGCCGGCCACAACTGGGGATCTGAGCATGCCGATTCGTGGGTGTGGCTGCACGCAGCGGGCTTCGGCGCCGCGCCGGAGGCGTGGCTGGAACTGGTGCTCGCCAGGATCAGGGTCGGCCCGGCGCGGTCGCCGTGGACCGCGATGGGCGCGCTCAGCCTCAACGGCGAGCGGATCTTGCTGGGCGGGCTGGGGCGGCGGCCCGGGGTCGATGCCCGCCCGGACCGGCTCACCGCCGACGTCCCCTCGCCGGGAGCCCGGTTCCGGGTATCGGTGACTACAGACGATGATGACCCGGTGGCTGTGACTTACACCGATCCGCGTGGCGGAACCCGGACCGTCAGGCACGCTGCACTGGCCAGCGTCGAACTGATCTTGCATCGCCCGGGTAATCGCGAGCTCGCCCTGTCCAGCAGCCGCGGCGCCTACGAGTACGGCACCCGCCAGGGCATGCCCGGGATCGAGCCGCAACCGCTGCCTGAGGGCTGAGCCAGCGATAACCGGCGCAGACTTCCTCCTTGTGGAGGCCGCTGATCCCGCAGCGTGCCGTCCTGGCGTGTAATGGGACTGACCCGCTGTTGCGATGGAGGCAGGCTCGATGACGTACCAGGTAGTGAACCCCGCCACAGGCAAGGTAGAAAGCGAGTACCCGACGGCGACCGACGCCGAGGTCAGCGACGTACTGGAGCGAGCCGGACGGGGCTATACCTCGTGGCGGCGTACTTCTATGGAAGAGCGCGCCGAGATCCTGCGCCGGGTCTCCCGGCAGTACCGCGACCGCGCTGGCGAACTGGCTACGATCATCACCCGGGAGATGGGTAAGATCACCAAGGCGGCCAGGGGAGAACTGCGGTTCACCGCCGCCATCTACCAGTACTACGCCGACAACGGGGCGGCGCTGCTCAAGGACGAGCCGCTGGCCTCGAACCTGCCGGGCACGGCCTGGGTGCGCAAGACCCCGATCGGGGCGCTGCTGGGCATCATGCCGTGGAACTACCCTTATTACCAGGTCGCCCGGTTCGCCGCGCCGAACCTGATGATCGGTAACACCATCGTGCTCAAGCATGCGCCGCAGTGCCCGGAGTCAGCCCTGGCCATGGAGCAGTTGTTCCGCGACGCCGGGCTACCAGAAGACGCTTATATCAACATCTTCGCGAGCAACGAGCAGGTCGCCGACATGATCGCCGACCCGCGTATCGCCGGGGTGTCGGTGACCGGCAGCGAGCGGGCCGGGTCGGCCGTGGCCTCTGTAGCCGGGCAGAACTTGAAGAAGGTTGTGCTGGAGCTGGGCGGCTCAGATCCGTTCATCGTGCTGGACGGTGCCGACCTGCCGAAGGTGGCCAAGACGGCCGCAGCGGCCAGGATGGAGAACGGGGGCCAAGCTTGCAATGCATCCAAGCGGATGATCGTAACCGATGCGGTCTACGACGACTTCATGCGTGAGTTCACGGCGGCGATGTCCAGCTACGTGACCGGGGATCCGACCGACCCGGCCACGAGCTACGGGCCGCTGTCCTCTGAGCAGGCGGCGCGCAACCTGATGGCGCAGATCGACGACGCAGTCAGTAAGGGCGCAACGGTGCACCTCGGAGGGCATCGCATCGACAGGCCGGGCGCATTCGTAGAGTCGACCGTCCTGTCCGGCGTGACCCCGGACATGCGGGCCTACCGGGAGGAGCTGTTCGGCCCGGCGGCCGTGGTCTACCAGGTCGCCGACGCCGATGAGGCGGTAGAACTGGCCAACAGCAGCGTTTACGGGCTGGGCGGGGCCGTCTTCAGCAGCGACGAGAAGCTGGCCGTGGAAGTCGCCGACCGGCTCGACGTCGGGATGGTCTGGATCAACACTGCCGAACTCGGCGGCCCGGAGCTACCGTTTGGCGGCACCAAGCGATCCGGTGTCGGCCGCGAGCTCGGGCCGCTGGGGATCGACGAGTTCGTCAACAAGAAGCTCATCCATACGCCGCCCACCACGCAGTTATCGCGCCCCGTGACCGCCAGCGTCGCCGCGATGCCCAGGCCGAGCAGCCACCTCGCCAACGCCGGCACCGGGACCGGGACTTTCCGGTGCTGAACCGAGCATCACCATCGAGCTCGGCAGGATGACCACTCTTATCGGCAGAACAGCCACGCTAGATTCGGCGAAATGACCTGGCGGTATCGTGCTCGATAAGCGTTACCGTCTGTCCTCAACTCATCCGGTGAGGGCACTGGTATCGCGCGTGCGTGGCAAGGTCCACCTTGCCGTGGGCACGATAATCGTTGACCATTCGCCTGTGCGGGGTGGTGGCATTGACTGCTGAGAGCTTCGATGACCGACGGACGGATGTTCCCGGCGGGGTGGCGGGACCGGTCGAGCGCGTGGTGGTTGTCGGCGCGGGGATCGCGGGTTTGACGGTCGCGAACGCCCTCACGCACGCTGGGACCGAGTGCGTTGTGCTGGAGGCCAGGGATCGGATCGGCGGCCGGCTGCACACGGTCGACCTGGCTGGCTCGCCGGTCGATCTCGGCGGGTCGTGGATACATACGCCAGCCGGGAACCCGATGAGCGCCTTCGCGCGGCAGGTCGGCGTTCCCTGCCGCAGTGCGGACCCCCTGCCTGAGATGGCCGGCTTCGACTGCGCTGAAGGTCGCCGTCTGTCGGCTGATGAGGCCCAGGCGGTTCTGAGCCTCTACGATGAGGTCTTCCCGGAGGCGACCAGCCAGCTAGCCGCCGAACTCGGGCCGGATGCGTCCGCGGCGGACGGGATCGAGGCGTTCGTGGCCGGGGCCGGCCTGGCACCGGGCGAGGCGAGGCGGGCGCGCCAGATGTTGTACGCGGTCATCGAGGCCGAGTCCGCCGACCTGGCTGAGCGCCAGTCGCTGAGGTGGATGTGGAACGAGCTCGAGTACGACGGAAACTATTTCGGCGATGCGCCGGACGGGGGTTACCGGCGCCTGGTGGGCGCGATGGCCACCGGCGTTGATCTGCGCCTGGGCGTGGAGGTGACCGAGGTCGCGATCTCGGCGGGCGGGGTGCGCGTACGGGGTGCTGACGGCAGCTCCGAGGAAGGCTCGCACGTGGTGGTGACGGTGCCGCTCGGTGTGCTCAAGCGGGGCGCGCCGCGGTTCTCGCCCGGGTTGCCGCCGGATCGGCTCGCGGCTATCGGGCGGCTCGGGTTCGGCCGGTTCGAGAAGGTGGCGCTGCGGTTCGACGAGCCGTTCTGGCGAGCCGC
>JBKQQQ010000347.1:0-5650 GCA_052144275.1 Streptosporangiaceae bacterium | reverse complement strand
TGCTGCGGTCGCTGGCCACTCGCGTCCATGCTCCCGATCGCTGCCATCCCGTGGCCGGGCAGGTTCAGTCAAGGCCGTCTTCGCGTGTCCGTGCACCAAGGCAAATTGACGGATGCGGTTGTCCTGCGGTCACAGACGGCCTTGACGGGTTCTGACCGGCCTTGGATACTCCGGCAGCGCGGGCATGGACACCCCGCGGCTGAACGCCCGGTAACTGCTGTCGGTCAATAGCGGCCCGCGTCTACGCATTTCGCGCCAGCCGCCCGGCGTTGGCGCCGCCGTAGCGGGAGCGCCAGCGGGAGCGAAGGCGAGCGCGCCGAGGCGGTGGCGCGAGCAATGCCGCGTCGTTAAACCTGGCGGCTAGTTGTCAACCGGTACCGGTCACCTTTTCGTCACGGACTAGCTCGTGTCCCTTGAACGTGGCGGAGCTCCTGTAGATCAAGGGATTGCGACATCACCTTTGATCGTGAACAGGAGCTCCGTTGAATCAGTCTGCCATGGTCACCGTGCCGTGCCTGGTGACGGTCGCCGCGGGCGTGTTCGCCCCGGGTCATCTGGGTGAGCTGACCCGCTACCTGCCGTTCGAACTGGCCGATGACGTGCTGGAGATGACCGGGACGGTGCAGAAGCGGATGCGGGCGCTGCCCTCGCGCGTCGGGATGTACTTCGTGCTCGCGATGACGCTGTTCCCCGGGATCGGGTACCTGAAGGTCTGGGACAAGATGACCGCCGCGCTGGAGGACCTGGGCCTGCCGCGCCCGTCGGAGAAGGCGCTGCGGGACCTGCGCCGCCGGCTCGGCCCGGCCCCGGCGAAGGCCGTGTTCGAGACGGTCGCGGTCCCGCTGGCATCACCGTGGACCCGCGGGGTTACCTGGCGCGGGCTGCGCACGGTCGCGTTCGACGGCCTGAACTCGGTCAAGGTGCCTGATAGTGACCGGAACCGGTCCTGGCTGGGGAAGCTGAGGAACCGGCTGGGCCTGGCCGGGTACCCGTCGATGCGGATCGTGGCGCTGTCCGAGACCGGGACCCGCGGGCTGCTCGGGGCGGTGATCGGCGGCCAGGGCGAGCGTGCCGAGGTGCCGCTGGCCCGCAAGCTGGTCCCGCTGCTGGGTGCGGGCATGCTGCTGCTGGCCGGCCGTGCCTATGACGCGGCGGACCTGCTCACCGCGATCGCCGCAACCGGGGCGCACTTCCTGGTCCGCGGCAGCGCCAGCCGCAAACCCGGAGTCGGTGAGATCCTGCCCGACGGGTCCTACCTGTCCCGGGTGGACGGGCTGCAGGTGCGGATCATCGAAGCGGACCTGGATGTGCATGGCGCGGACGGGACCCGGATCGGGGACAGCTACCGGCTGATCACCACCTTGCTGGACTGGCGCCGCTACCCCGCCGGGGAACTGATCCGCCTTTACCATGAGCGCTGGGAAATCGAGGTCGCCTACCTGGCGCTGCGGCACACCCTGCTCGGCGGGTACGTGCTCCGCTCCCGCGACCGGGCCGGCGCCGAGCAGGAACTGTGGGCGCTGCTCACCGTCTACCAGGTGATCCGGATGGCCATGACCGCTGCCGCCGAGTCCGCCGGAGCCGACCCGGACCGGGCCAGCTTCACCATCGCGCTGCAGGCCGCCCGCGACCAGGTCACCGCAGCCCGCGGTATCACCGATTCCGGCGACCCAGCGGACATCGGCCGGATCGGCCGTGCCGTCCTGGCTGACCTGCTGCCCGCCCGCCGCCCGCGCTACAGCGCCCGCAAGGTCAAATGCTCCACCTCCCGCTACCACGTCCGCGACCAGGAACGTGACCAGGACCGTCCCTGCCAGTCCGTGACGATCACCCGGGTGCAGATCACGATCCGGGTCCCGCCGCCGGACCGTCCCGCCGCGCGCCCCCGCCGCACGAACCAGCCGCCCGGCCCTCGCCAGCCCTGCCCGGACAGCAGAAGAGACCATGTCACCCGCATCATGGCCAGCCAGCCCGGCCAGGACTGGTCCGGCAGCGAACTCGCGGGCCGGCTCGGCGTAAAACCCCAGAACCTGCTCACCCAGCTCGCCGAGTGGACCCGCCTCGGCTTCCTCTCCAAGACCGGCCGCGGCCGGTACGCCCTGCCTGGTCCGGCCGGACCGGCCGGCGCCGCCACCGACGGCGCAGGACCGTAACCCAGAAATTGCCACGACGGTATTGACCTCCGGGCAGCACGGCTTAACGACGCGGCATTGGTGGCGCGAGCGGCCCGGCGGGCCGCCTTGACAAGGCATTCCAGCGAGCCACCGCTCATGTGCCCGGAAAGTGCCTTGACTTACCTGCGGGCAATGCTAGGCCGCAGGTCAGCGTTACTTAGGGCGGGTGAGCCGGCCTGTAGGCCGGGTTCTGTGCCCCCGCTCTCGCGGGGCGGCGGTCATCCATCTAGGGCTGCCGTTGCCGACAGCCTCGTGCGGTCTACCCGCGAGCATCGGGCGGGCCGCCCTCGATCGCTCGCGCAGGGAGCCGTGGCTCCCCTTCTTGACCTTGCTCCGGGTGGGGTTTACCGAGCCGCCGCAGTCACCTGCGGCGCTGGTGGTCTCTTACACCACCGTTTCACCCTTACCCCCGCGCTGACGCAGGGGCGGTCTGTTTTCTGTGGCACTGTCCCGCGGGTCACCCCGGGTCGGCGTTACCGACCACCCTGCCCTTTGGAGCCCGGACCTTCCTCACCGGGCTTGCGCCCGGCGCGACCGCCCGGCCGACTCACCCGTGCTCAGGATACGCCGAACGACACCGGGCCGGAGTAGCTGACCGAGGTGGCGCCCGCGAACGACGCGAGCGATTCGATCGCCGCGGCCACCGAACCATCCGGCGGCGCGCCCTCGCCAGCGGACTCCGGCTCGGCGAACATTCCCTCCACGACAAGCACTCCGCGCCGCCGGTCCACCCGCGGCACCACCCGCCCGATCAGCCGCTCCCCTGCCAGCACGGGCATCACGTAGCAGCCGAACTTCCGCTTGTGCTTCGGGACGTACATCTCGTTCCGGTACGCGAAACCCCAGAGCCGTTCGGTCCGGTCCCTGTCGCAGATGAGGTTGTCGAACGGCGAGAGCAGCGTGGCCCGCGGCTGCCATTCCTCGTCGAGCAGCGGCAGCACGTCCCGGTGCACCCACCACTGCTCGTTCCCGCCCTCGACCCGCACCGGCCGCGCCCATCCGGCGCGCTCCAGGTCCAGCCCCGGATACCGGCCGATGGTGAAGTGCCGCTCGACGTCCCGCGTCCGGGCGACGCCCAGAGCGCGCAGCGCGTGCTCGGCCGCCCGCGTTACCACCTCAGGCTGCGGCAGGTCCTCCGCCGCCGGGAAATCGGCCAGGCCCCACAGCCGCCGCAGCCCATCCCGGCCGACGACGGTGACCACGCCCTGCTTCCACAGGATGTCCAGCATCCGCTCCACGTTCCGGCCGTTGGTCCAGCCAGTGGACGTCCAGTTCACGGCGGAGCGGTCCTCGATGGCGTCACCCGGCAGCGGGCCGGAGTACCGCAGCAGATCTACGACGTAACGGCGGAACTCCTCGTTAGCCGCCAGCCAGTCCCGCTTCTGCTGGCTCTCGACGGTCGCGGTGTACGCCCGCATCATGGCGCGGTGGATCGGGTAATCCTCGGTCAGCACGATCGAGGCGGCGTGCGCCCAGTACTCGAACAGCCAGCGCTCCCGCCACAGCAGCGTGTCCAGGTCGTCGCGGTCGAAGCCGCCGAGCCTGCTCCACAGCACGAGCAGGTGGCTGCGCGCGACGACGTTGACCGGATCGATCTGCAGCACCCGCAGCCCGCGCAGCACCCGCCGCATCCCGTCGATGCCCGTACTCGGCGGCGGTCCCGCTAGGCACTGGCTGCGGACCGCCAGGCGCCGCGACTGCTGCAGGCTCAGAGCAAGGTCCTCCGCCATCCCCCAATTCTGCAAGATCCTTATCCCGAACGGGCCATGGTTCCTGCCCTGTCCAGGTTCCCCGTCGCTAACCGGCTGGACCGGGCACTTCAGCAGGCAACTGATCCTGCTCGAGGCTGGCGTGCGCGACAGGGGCTACTGCTTCCCGGGTCGGCGCGAACGCCAGGCCCGCGGCCAGGCAGGCGAAAGGCAGCACGGGGAGCAGGTACCGGTAGTCGAAGTCGGCGACCGCGATCGGGAACACGAGCAGGACGACCGCGGTGACCCAGGGCAGCATGCTGCCGGGCCGGCGGGAACCCGTGAGCCGGATCAGGCGTAGCGGTCGCCGCCGGATGCGGACCACCCCGCCGAGGCCGATGACCATGATGAGCCCGAACAGCGGCCCGTAGACATAGAACACCCGCTCGTATCCGGTGATCAGGGTCGCGAACGGCTCGACGACGCGGCTCGGGGTGGCGTGGCCGTACTGCACGGCGTCGGAGTAGGCGGTGCCCCCGGGGATCCAGGAGCGATTGGCCGGAATGGTCTGCGGCTTCAGGTGAAAGTAGTAGTAATACACCGTCCCCGCGTCCGGGTAGGGCCGCTGCGGCCACTCCACCGACAGCGCCAGGCCGCTGAGCACCGCGTGCAGGTAGCCGAGCGGCTGGGCCTCGACGGCGCGGATGGCGAAGCCGCGGAGCAGCGTGTTGTTGGCGACGCTCACCGGGCCGCCCGCGAGGTTGTGCACCATCGGCGCGTGCCAGATGTAGTCACCGGGCGGCGTCCGACTGGACGGTGACCCGGACGGGCAGATCTTCAGCTCATCGGCCGGCGGCTTGATGACCGAGCACTCGGCGAACGAGGACACCCGCCCCCATAGGTAGAACCCGTCTGACCGGGTGAGGGCGAAGGTACCGGTCCGGGCGTGAAACCACGCCGCATAGCCCAGGACGGGCGCCGCGCAGCCCGCGGCCATCACGATCGCGGCGAGCCAGCCGCGCCAGTTCCGCCAGCCGCCCTGGGTCAGGGCCCGGAGCAGCAGGAAGGCCGGGAACAGGACCAGCACCGGCAATCCCTGGCTGCGCACGTCGACGGCGTAGCCGGCCAGCAGCCCGGCCAGCAGCGCGACTGGCCACGACACCCGGGCCCGCCACAGGATCAGCAGCGTGGCCAGCATGACGAGGAAGGTGAACAGGGCCTCGGCCATGATCATGTGCTCGTCTTCGATCTCGAACCCGTCGAGCAGCACCGGCAGCGTGGCCGCCGTGGCCCAGCGCGGCGACACGCCACTGCGCCGCAGCAGCAGGTAGATCATGACCGCGACGCCCAGCCCCATCAGGTGCTGCACGCCGGTGACCAGCGTCAGGCTGTGGAAGGGCTCCAGTGCCCGCAGGAACAGCGAGTAGCCCGTCGTCTTGGACTGGTCGGGCCGCAACCGCAGCGCGGCGCCCAGGTAGACGTAGGAGTCGCCGGCGAACCACAGCGCGCCCGGGTAGCCGAGCATGGCCAGCAGGCGCAGGCCCGCTCCGGCCGCCAGCGCGGCGGCGAAAAAGGGATCGCGCGCGATAAGCGCGCGCAAACCCGCCGTAAGCGCCATTGGGGCCTTTGGGGCCTTCGGGGCCGCGCCGATCCGCACTCCCGTCCTTTCCCCTCCATCACCAAGCCTGTCTCGACCAAAATGTCCAGACGGTTAACTCCCGTTTATCAGAGGGTGTCTATCAGATAATTTCTCCTTAGCCCACGCTTCCAGCTGGCCGACAAATTCCC
>JBKQQQ010000346.1:0-11761 GCA_052144275.1 Streptosporangiaceae bacterium | reverse complement strand
GCGGTGGTGCTGACCGCGTACGGGAATGTGCCGCCCGAGCGGGCCGCGCACGTGATGGCCATGCTGCTGGGGGTTCCGGTCTCGCCGGGCTGGGTGGATAAGGCCAGTGCCCGGCTGGCGGCGCAGCTGGGCAAGGCCGGGTTCGACGCTGCGATGCTCGCGGCGCTGGCCGGCCAGGACGCGCTGGCCGCGGACGAGACCCCGGTGAACGTGCTGGGCAAGAGCGCCCCGCAGCCCGCTGCGCGGGAAGAAGGGGAAGAACAGGACCCGGAAGACAAGGAGAAGGCGGCTGCGGGCGCCCCGCACGTGCTGATCGTCCGGACCCCGGACGGCCGGCTGACCTGGCTGCAGGCCCTCGCCTCGCGGCGCAAGGGCGATGTCGCCGCGGGCATCCCGGCCGCGTTCACCGGGCTCCTGATGACCGACGGCTATACCGGCTACCAGCATCTTCTCGCCCGGTTGGCCGGCATCCAGCAATGCTGCCAGCACGTGATCAGGCGATGCCGGGCAGTCATGAAACTTGGCCCCGGCGGCCTGCAGTCCTGGGCCGGCGACGTCATCGCCATCTTGCGCGAGGCGCACCAGGCCGTGGAAGACGCCCGCGCCCGCGGCAGCACCGCCCTCGGCGCGGACCTGCTAGGCAAGCTCCGCGAGCGCTACGACGACGCCATCGCCTTCGGCATCACCCATAACCGGCTGCGAGACTGGCACGAGGGGAACCACCCCGGCTACGCGCTGGGCTGCTGGCTGCGCGACTACAAGGAGCAGGTCTTCCTGTTCACCCGCGACTTCGCCGTGGACTGGACGAACGATCTGGCTTCACACTGCACCTCCTTGGTGCGTTCTGCGGTGCCGGGGTTTTCGCGGTGGTCAGGTCGTGTTGCTGGAGTTCTGTTGAGTATTGCGTGTAGCACTGACATTTTTCGGCAGCGGGCCGCCGAGGTCGGGGTGGTAGCTGCGTCCTGAGCGGTGGCTGTCGCCGAGGGCTTTGCCGGTGGCTTCGACCTGGGCGGGGCCGGGGCGGGCCTGGCCGGGGTGGTAGAGGCAGGTGCCGCGGTCGTCGGCGAGGTGCCCGGTGATGAGGCCGAGGCGGTACCAGCGCTTGATGCTGGAGGGGTGTGCGTGCAGCTGGCGGGCTGCCTCGTCGAGGGTGAGCATGCCGGTATCGCGGAGCCGTTGCCAGAGGCTGGGGATGTGGCGGGTGAAGCAGTGGGCGCGCACCCGGCCGGCGTCCCAGGGCTTGCTTTCCCCGCTGGTCAGGCCGCGCTGGTTGAGGATGCACGCGACCTGGCTGTAGGTGTGGCCGCCGAGCAGCTGGTCGATCTGCTCGATCACTGGCTGGGGGGTTTTGCGCTGCTGCCAGGCGTTCAGCGGGATCGGCAGGTTCAGGGTGTGGTGCTGGCCGCCGGGCAGGCGGACGGCGGCGGTGATGGCGTAGTCGCCGCGGGTGAGGGTGACGTCGGTGATCAGCAGGCGGATCAGGCGCTTGCGTTCCCGCATCGGGGTGGCCGGGTCGTGCCATAGCGCGGGGAAATCGGCGGCCAGTGCCCGGATGCGGGCGCGCTGCTGGTCGTCCAGGACGGCGGTGGCGGACTTGGCGGTGGTGTAGTCGTCGTGGGCGGTGGCCAGCTCGCGCAGCCGGGCGTTCCAGTCGGCTTCGAGGGCGTCGGCGACCAGCCGGTTTCCGGGGTCGACTGCCAGGTAGCGGCGCCGGGCCTGGTCGGCTGCATGCTGGGCGCGCTGGACGTGGGCGGCGCGCAGGGCGTCGGCGTGCCCGGCTTGGGCGGCGAGCTCGTCGGTGACGGTGAGCGCGACCTCCAGGGCAAGCGGGCTGAGTGTGGCCAGCAGCAGGCCGGCGACGGCGGTGTCGAGGACGGCGCCGGGCAGGTGCTGGCAGATCGGCCGGGCGTTGCTGATGCCGTCGTTCTGGCAGACGTAATCAGGCACGATGGTGCTGTCGGCGCGGGTGTGGTAGCGCACCGTCATGCGCCGTCCGCATCTGCCGCAGATGATGAGGCCCTGGAGCAGGGCGGGTCCCTCGCGGGCTGGCCCGGCTGTGCGGTTGTCGCCGCGGGCGGCGGCGTTGGCGGCCAGGACCTGCAGGTTGGCCTGGTAGCGGGGCCAGGTGATATAGCCGGGGTGGTGGTCGGGGAGAAGGACGGTCCAGTCCTCGGCCGGCTTGGTCAGCGTGCGGTGGTGCCCGTCCAGGTCGGTGATGTGGCGGGCGCGGCCGTAGCAGTAGGCGCCGGCGTAGCAGGGGTTGTGCAGGATCTTCAGGACCTGGTCGTGGGTGAGCGTCTTGAAGTACAGCTCGCCTGCGCGTGGTCCGCCGCGGTGCCGGGCAGGGAAGGTCAGCTGTGCCTGGCGGAAGGCTCTGACCACGGCGAAGGCAGAGCCGGTGGCGGTGAAGGTGTCGAACAGCAGGCTGATCGCCTGGCGCACTGCGCCGTCGGCATCCAGGACCGTTTCGCCGCGGCTGTCGTAGGCCAGCCCGATCGGCAGCGGCAGTTGCAGCTCGCCGCGGCGGGCCTTGGCCAGGATCCCGCCGCGCAGCCGGGCCCGCAGGAAATGCAGTTCTGCCTCGCTGAGCTGGCCTTTCATGCCCAGGAGGAGGCGGTCGTTGAAGCTGGTCGGGTCATACAGCCCGTCCTCGTCCAGGATGAGGGTGTCGTTGTGGGCGCAGATCTGCAGCAGCCGGTGCCAGTCTGCGTTGTTGCGGGCCAGCCGCGAGCATTCCAGGCCGAGTATGATCCCGGCCCGGCCCAGGGACACCTCGGCGACCAGGTGCTGGAACCCTTCCCGGTCCGCGGAGGAGGCTCCCGAATGGCCCTGGTCGATGTCGATCACGTGGATCCGGTCGGCGGGCCAGCCGAGCGCGACGGCCCGGCCGCGCAGGTCGTACTGGCGCGCGGTGGACTCGGTGTTGTTGGCGACCTGGTAGAGGGTGGACTGGCGGATGTAGAGGTAGGCGTCGCGGCGGAGCCGGGCCGCTGTCACCTTGCCGCTGGTATCGGTACTCACGGGGGAACGACCTCCTGGGCGGGTCACGGGGCAGGACGGGCATGGGCGAGCGTCATCTGCGCCAGCACCGCGACGATCTCGCTGGTGGCATGAGGCGAGAGTGCGGGCAGCAGCGACGTGCAGGCCGGCGAGCTGGCATCACCTCCTTTGGTGCTCGGAGCGGGCGGGGACGGGGTCGAGGTGGACAAGGACGCGCCGGCCTGCGATGTCGCTGCTGCGTTGCGGCCGGGTTCGGCCCCCGGCCCGGCCTGGGCGGGCAGGGAGGTCCACGCGGCCATCCAGGCGGCCATCCCCTGGGTGAGCAGCACGGCCAGGCCGTGCCGCCATCCGCCGCTCCCGGCGACCGCGGCACTGCGCAACTGCTCATACCGCTGGGTGAATGTGCCGCGGCCATCATCGGCGATGTCCCCGTGGACGGAGCCGGACTGGTCAGAGGCTTTTTGGCGCGGCCCCGCGGGCCTGCTCGGCGCCCTGCTCGTCCTCGCGCTGGGCGGTGCGGCGGCGCTGCAGCGCCCGCTCGACCGAACGCGGATGGACGCTGACGCCGAAACGCTGCTGGACTTCGACGGCCAGATCCGCCGGCCGCAGGCCGGGGTCGGCCTCCAGCAGGTCCTCC
Organism: Streptosporangiaceae bacterium; assembly: GCA_052144275.1. Lineage (GTDB taxonomy): Bacteria > Actinomycetota > Actinomycetes > Streptosporangiales > Streptosporangiaceae > Palsa-504. The sequence continues at coordinate 8,124 of JBKQQQ010000346.1, read as the reverse complement.
AGCAGGTCCACGACCTGGCCGGTGAGCTTGTGGCCGCCCTTGGGGCCAGGCTTGGCCGGAACCAGGCCGGCCAGTCCCCGCTCGCGCAGTGCCGTCCTGGCCGAGTACAGCGACTGGCGGGAGAACCCGAAGTCTGCGGCGGCCCGGCCCGCCGGCACGTCCGCCACCTCGGCTCTGCGCACCATCTCGTACTTGACCTGCACCAGATCCGCCGGATCGAAGAACCCGCCCGGGCCGAACGCCGGATCGGTGACCTTTTCCGGGCGGGGGTTCAGCGTCCTGGACGCCGCCAGCGCCTGCGTCTTGGTGTCGTCTCGCCTGACCATCGCGCCTCCCTGGCCGCAGCCGAGTCAAGACGACTATGCCGTATGAATCAGCAGAATCATCCGCGCCACGCCGCCGGACACCCGGGAATCCTCGCACAACGACAGTCATTGACCGGATTACCTGACAGATCCAGGAGATGGCAAGCCGCGACCGCGGCGGAATCATGTGGACACTCACGGCGTAATCCGCTTGACATCATCCGGCACCGAGCCCGAACCCTGGCGCAGCTCCCCGATCAGCTCCGCGAGTTCCAGCAGATCCGCCGTGCGGAACGGCGACCGTCCCGCCGACACCACCACGAACGGATCCCCGGGCACCACGTCCGTCCACTCCGCCGGCAGGCACGCCAGCTCACCGGCGTCACCGAAGAAATAGACCCGATCGGACTGCCAGCTCTTACGACGGTTCACGAACTCAAACGACCGGCCGAACAACGGATGGAACCGATGCGTCACCCGCACCCGATCCGGATGCTTCTCAGCACCCGCACCACGCGTAGTCGACAGCGGGATCGAACAACGTCTCCGAGCGCGGAGCGAAAGCCGCCAAGCGCCACCAGGCAGTCTCCGGCTACTGGCACTCACTCGCCACCCTCGCCCGCTGGTGCCGCATCAGGAGCTACCTGGATTCCGCCGCCGCCCACGGCATCACAGCCCTCGACGCCATCCGAGCCGCCATCGAAGGCAGACCCTGGCTACCACCGCTCCCCGCCCTGAACTGACACCAATTCACGGCACCCCGTGAATGGACACTCTAGCTCGCTCCCGCCCGTATAGGTCCCGACACCCGGCATCCGCGATCGGTCCTGTCGCCGCTCGGAGTTCCCAGCATTCCTGCGGTCGCCCAAACGACCTTCGACAAGCAGCTACATTCCGGCGGATTCACATGGTGGCCGGTAGCCTAGTTGGGAGCCTAAATGGCTGCCAACCGCCACCGCCGTCAAGCCATATCCAGCCACCCTGTGAGATCGACTGACCGTCAAACAGGTCCACAGGGAGTTGGTCCTAGATTTCGCCGACCCCGTTCAGGCTGCTCTGGCCGATCTATAGGTTGGTCAGCGGCCCGGACTGGGTGGAGACCAAGATGTGACCCTCAAGGACTGATGAGTCGGTCCGAGATGCCCCTTTACTCGACCACGGCGATTACGCCGAACGCGGCCGGAGCGCGGGGTAGAACAGCGGCTTCCGGTCTACGGTCGCGGCCATGATCTTAGAACGGAGCCAGTCGCCCAGGTTCGCATCCGGATCTTCGAGCAGCATGAGGATCTCGTTCACCTCGGCCAGCACAATGACCCGCTGGCTGAGCATGTTCTCGCATTCGGTAATTGCCGGATCGGTATAGGGCGAGGACGAAACGAAGAGCCCGAGGACCCCTGCGCGGCTGTACAGTCGTACCAGATGCCGCGAGATTTCACCCTGGCCGATCGGCGCGTTGTGCCACTTGGCTTCAACCAGGATCGGCTGGCCGTCCAGGGCTATGAGGCCGTCGATCTGCTCCTGAACCCGACCGTCCTCGTCCTTGATCGTGAAGGCATCGCGGACGCTGAGGCCGTCGATCTTGAAGAGATCGTTGAGGACCCCCTCCAGGGCGAGGCCGCGCTGCTGCGGGTTGGTCATTGCGCTGAGACTGGCGAGCCTCGTCCTGAGTGCGGCGAGGGTATCACGCCGTTTCTGCTTTGCCTCGGCCGCTTGCCGCTTCTGCCGGGCTTCCTTCAGCCGATGGTCTTCTTCGGCCTGCTGCATACGCGTGAAGGAGTCCTTCACGTTGACATAGCGCCGGACATCACTGACAAGGCCCTTCGCCTTGAGCTGGTCGTCCGGCCAGCAGAGCGCGAATTCTTCGAACTCGGTGACCTGCTTGATCACTTCGCGGCGCTGCCGCAACATCCGGTCGCCGCCATCATTGATGAGCTTCAGGACGGTTCGTGCAATCTCATACTTGCTGATCGAGTCGGGGTTCCCGTCGACGCGCTCGCGCAGGCCAGCTGTCATCGAGTCGGGAACGCCGCAGCTCCGGAAGAACGTGAGTACGCCCCGCTTGGAGCGGTTCAGCAGCGGGATGGCGGAGGTCAGAAGCTCGATCAGGTCTGACGAGAAGTGGTACGGATCGTTATCGGACACGGGCGCTCGCAGTAAGGGAAGGCGAAGGAACCCTCTCATTGTGCCAGCAGCGGGTCGATCGCTCATTGGTTTCGGCGGCATGGCACTCTTGAACGCGCATAACTTTCAGTGCTAGAACTCCTGCTCAAGACGCCGCAAGATGTTTGCCAGCAGGATAACTGCGTCTGCCGCGATTCCGGCCTCCCGCCGGGTGGGTGTCGGGCTGTGCTTGACGTGATGGGCGAACTCAATAGCCTTGTTGGCCAGCGCCCGCAGATCCTCGTGTGCCGGCCCGGCCAAAGTGTCCTCGACATAACGACCGATGCGCTGTTTGGACTTGTCAGGTGGCGGTACCATCTCACCTTCCCGGAGGTGACGGCTGGGGTCATAGACCGTCCGGCTCAGCGCGTCCAGGACGCCGACACAGTGGGTGCCGACCGCCCGGTAATCCTGAGCGGTGGTCGATGACTGAAAGCGCCGCCGCAGTTCCTTGATCTCTTCATCGACGACCGGCCAGCCGGTCTCCGCTCGAGGTGAGACCGGGTTGGCTAGCGCCTCCAGTGTCGTCTCTTCCAGGCGCATAAGGCGGTGATGGAGCGGTTCGAAACGCTCGTCGAGCAGATCACGGCGGGCCTGCCATGAGCCGCCGCAGTCATTGCGTATCCAGAAGGTGCGGAAGGTGGAGAAATTCCGGTACGGCAGTTCAAACGGGACGCCTAGCCGCTTGAGGACGGCGTTGAGGGCTCGAATGGCCAGGGCTATCTGCTGCTCGTCCAGGCGCTGATGTCCGTTTGTTCCATACGACTCCAGTTCGTCGTGCACCAGTTGGGCCAAGGCGATGGCAACCTCAAGGTCGTCCCGGCCAGCGGCGGGCTTGCGGCGGAGTTCATCGAGGAACTCCTCGTCGAAGCTGGTAATCACCGTCCAGGGCTCGCCGTTCATATCCCAGCCTGGAATCTCAGCGTTGACCCGCTCGGTGAAGAAGTCGTCCGCTCGCATGACCCAAAGCGTAGGGCTGCCCACTGTCAGGACGCGTGCGTAGCCGCCCGGCGGATACCCGATGAACGACAGCGCCGAAGACTGTCGAACTTGAAAAAGGCGGAGGACATGGCAGTCATCCGTGCTAAGCAGGGATAATGACGTCACCGGAAGAGCCAGATGCTCTGGCCAGCGACGGGACGCCGTGGCCCAGACCCGACTCCAATCTGCTTGGCGAGGGTCCGGAGTGGTGGCTCGTAGCCTGTATGGACTGGCCACGAGACCGTTGGCTCGGCTACGTCGGTGGCTACTGGAAGGCTGCCGACGTCATCTTCGAGCGCGTGGTCGAGACCGGCAGGGATCAGGACATGCTGGTCTATCCCTACCTCATGTGCTGGCGTCACTTCGTGGAGTTGCAGCTGAAGAACTTGATCTTGCTGCCCCGCAGATATCTGCGCGAGTCGATCGAGCTACCGCGCACGCACCGGCTCGACGTCCTCTGGCGCGTCGTCCGTCAGTGCCTGGAGCGTGCCTGGCCCGACGACGACCATCATGAGCTGGACGAGGCCGGACGGATCATTCTCCAGTTGGATGGCTTCGACCCGACATCTGAGCATTTCCGTTACCCGATACTCAAGGACGGCGCCGAGACCATGCCAACCTTGGGCCGAATCTATCTGCCCAGCTTCCACGAAGCGATGTCCGGAGTGGCAGCCATGCTCGACGCGGCGGACACGGGCTTGCGCGTGATGACCGAGCAAAAAATGAGATCGAGGCGGAGTATGCAGCATGGTCCGCGTGGTAGAAGTGGTCCCCTTCGGATCTACAGTACGCGGTAAAGCACACCAGTAACCTGCCGTTATGTTAGATCAAGTGTTATTATTCGGGACACAGGATAGCGAACATGGCACGGTCCGTTCAACCATCGGAGAAAGTGCGTCGAGCCGCGAAGGAAATACTGTCGATCATCGAGGGCGGCGACAATGAGAAGGCGCTCAGCAGAATCAGCGCCTTCCAAGGCGATGAGCCTGGCGCCCGCTACATGCTGGCCCGCGTCCTTGTTTCGACCGGGCAGGTACGCGAGAGCCGGGCGATCCTTGAGTGCGGCGTTGAGGCGTTCGAGCGCCTGAAGGCCAAATCGGCTCCCCCGAACGACCCGTTGCTCTACTACGACATAACAAACGGGTACGCTGAACTGCTCGCCATGACCATGCGTGACGATCACGCCAGTATCTTCGATTGCGAGGATATCGCCAGACGGGCGCTGCGCTATGCCAACCGAGGGCCAACGGATGATCCATGGGCACTTACCAACCTGGGTACCCTCTATGATCAGGTCGGCCGCCCTCTCGAAGGATTGTCCGCGTACGAGCGCGCCTTGGCCATCGATCCGCGCTTTGGCATGGCCATAGGCAACAAGGCTGTGACAATCGGTGTCCTTTCGTTTGTTACTCGTTACCCCATATCCCACCTCATCCATGCCCATCAGCTTTACCAGCAAGCCTTGGCTCACCCCGAGCCTCTAATCGAAGCCGGTGGCGACGGTCCGCTTGAGACCTTCCGCCAGCACGACGCTGCTATCGTCCAATACCTGACGGATATCGGGCGGGCGGACCGCCTGGAGCGGGACTTGCGACACGAGCCTTACGACGACAGCTCGCAAAGCGACTTTGCGCAGTTTTACACCCGATTCTGCCTTAGGCGCGATCTTTACCTCAACACGCATCTCGTTGACCGGACAGCCCATGCATCAGTAGGGGATGAAATTATCCCGCCGCTGGTGACACCGCTCGGGACCGGCGGCGAGGAGGCGCGCGTTGCCGACGTCATGTTCCGGCTCAACGAGATCATCGAGTCATATATCACAGCCCGCATGGCGCTTGTGCAGTCGCAGTACGTCTGTGAGGATTTCTCAGCTATCAGCGAGCAGACGACGCTGGTGAATCTGCTGGATTACTCCGCGAGTAATATCTATGTCGGGCACCTGAAGGCGGCCTATAAGGAAGCTTTCAGCGCACTCGACAAGATCGCCATCCTGCTTAACCGCTACCTCGACCTTGAAATCCCGGAAGACCGGTGCTACTACCGCACGGTCTGGTACGAGCACGGCGCCGATGGAATCCCATCTCAGCCGCGGGTTGTTGCGCAAACGATCAGGGATCAGGGAGCGCGGCTCTTTGGGCTGTACCTGCTCCATCATGAGCTTGGCGGCAAGTACGCGGACATCCGCAATGTCCTGACGCACCGATACTTGCGCGTCTACAAAGCCGTCCAAGGACCCAGGGGCACATACCTATTCGAGGAGTTGACCTCGACAACTACCGAAGTGCTCTACAAGGTGAAGTGCGCCATCGTCTACGTCTCGTTGTTCATCCACGCCAAGGAGCAGCGCAACCGTCACAGTGCAGGGCTTGCGGCCACGATGCCGCTCAATACCGATCAGCATCTGGATCTCTGGCGATAAGCTGATTCGCCCGGCGCGGTCACTCTTGGCGAACATTGACCACGACCCCAGACTGTCGTAGGTTGCGGTGCCGACGTCGGTGTGGTCGGTGTTAGTCAGGCTCGCTGCAGTTCCTTGATGGCTCGGGACAAAGGTGAGGTGCCCGGTGGTTGGGACTGGGTTCACGATCACGTCGTCACCGTCCCAGCCGGGCACTGTGAGTCAGTGATCGAATCCCGCACTGGTAGGTCCCAGTGGTCCGATAGCCACCGTCACTCCTGGTCAGCGTAACCCGCTGACCAGGCCTTTTGCCGCCGAGGATACGTGTCCCTCGACCTCTGGGGATTCGCATATTCAAAGGAAGCGCCCGAGTTCGACCGAGAACTGCTGACTGTGCGCACATAACCAGTGGATGCGGGCGGCTGAGTAAGCCTAACCAATCGGATCGACCAGTCGCATCGAGTCGGCGATATGCGTAGTTTGAGGTGTAAGGCGCATACTCTGTTCGTTACGTAACGTCATTCCGGCAATGGACTAGGAGCAACCCGGACGGCCGACTGGCCGATGGGTAGTCGCGGCAGCGCGTCTTCGAGCCCCGAGCCCCGCAGCAGGAATATTGCAAGCAGGTAACTGGCAACGATGATCGCGGCGGACCAGCACGTCTCATTGGCACGCGGCAAGCCGCTCAGAAAGATCACGATCCGGCATTGCTTGCAGCGGATATCACTGAAGGGTTGCGCGGCATGGTCCTGCTCGCAGCAGCCCGAGCGGGGTCCGGACCACTGCGACACGCTCGCACCTCCCGCCCTAGGTGCCTGACCCGATCAGGTTATCCATTCAGAGAACGATTCGGTACGGGGTAAAATGCCCGGGAACGGTTCACCCATGCAGGCCACGCTGGCACAGGACGGGACTTAGTCCACTCCGATTTGTAGGCAGCGAAGATCATCTTAGCGATCCTGCTGGTCAGACCGCTTCAGTCTGGTTGTGCGACTCAGCCAGACGGACTCCCTGCGGTCACCGGCTTGTCGCCATAGCCGCTGGTGTCGGCCCCGCGCAGCGCCTGCACTGCCCGCAGTCGGTGTTGACGATGGTGTCAACAGTCGGCGGCTTCGAACATTTCCTGGGCGGGACCGGTGAAACCGGTCAGCGCGAGGGCGCTGATCAGCTCTTGGTCGGCTTCGCGACGGGCTAGGTTCTCGGCCATAGCCTGCTGCTGCGCGCTTTCGTAGTCGTCCTCGCACAAGCTCGCCTCGAGAGCGGCCACGCATTCCTCGCTCACTGGCGTGAAGACGATGGATCTGCATGACTCTCCGTCACCGGTGTCGTCAGCGGCTAGGCCGCTGTTGGGAGCCTCCGTGATAGATGGTGGGCCCTGATCATCCGGTTCTATGCGAGCCGAAAAGACGTGCGGCTGCTGCCTGACGTCTTCGGCTCCCCCCATCCGGTCCCTCCCGCGGATTGGCATCGCGATGACGACAGTCTTGACTCTCTATAGATGACGGCCGTCCGGTTACCCCACGCACGGTTTCGAGTTTTTCTGGAAGACCTGACGGTGGCGCTCGCGTGGGGAAAACGCATCGCGGTCATCTAGAGGATTATCGAAAACTCAATTCGAAGAAATAGAGACCGATAGCTGCGCGGAAGGAATCAAGAAACGTGTTGAGCGGCCGTCGATAGTCGGTGAAAAGGATCTTCCAGGTCTTGAGATGCGCAACCGCGCGCTCGATGGGAGCGCGGATAGAACTGATCTGGTTATTGTATTCGTGTTCACGCATGTAGAGTTCACGGTCCTGTGGCTTCTTGGCCGGCGTGACGTAACCGGACCCTTGAAATCCCTTGTCTGCGATAACTGATCCGGCAAGGTCGAGAATCTCTTTCACCTCGCCTTCCCGCTTCTTCATGTCATGGTCACATCCGGGAGCCGGGTCCGAGACGAAGATAATGTTCCCGAATTCATCGCCGATAATCAGGCTGCCATGGCCGGTAGTCTTATATTTCCCGGCCCACATCTCGGGGGCGCGCTCCCATGACCAGCATGGCCACAACGTGCCGTCTACCAGCGCCAGCCGACCGCGGGTCATCTGCTTCGCCTCCTCCAGGTCCGGCCGGAACTCTTCGGTAGCCTGAGCGATCAGCGGGGTGAATTCTGTGATGATGTCCGAGACGGTGCCCTGGGAGACGCCGAAAAGATCGGCAATAACTTCTTCGATCATATTCTGCCGCTTGTAGAGCAGCGTTACCATGATCGCTTCCCGCAACGAGAGGCTCTTCGGC
>JBKQQQ010000345.1:0-16491 GCA_052144275.1 Streptosporangiaceae bacterium | reverse complement strand
GGACGTCGCGGATATCCTGCGCCGCCACGGCATCACCTGACGCCGATCCCGGCGGGGTCACCCTAGGATGCTGAGCGTAACTTTGACGTTTCTTGGGTGACGAACCAGAACGATTTCCATCACAATCACGCTACGACCGCTGTTTTGGTCTGGATTTCGCTGCCGGAAGCGCAGAGTCTCTCCTGGTAGGTAGTGATCAGCAGCGCGGGCCAGTCGGTGGCTGGCTTGTGCTCGTTTGCATTCCTGACCCAAGAGGAACATGCCCATGATTAGTAAGCCCAAGCGCTTCGCTGGGCTGGCGGCGGCGGTACTGGCCGCCGGCGCCCTGGCCGCGTGCAGTTCGTCGTCGACATCGTCGCCGGCGACCGGCAGCAGCTCATCGCAGACACCGGTATCCGGCGGGACGCTGCGCATCATCTCCGCCTCGGGTCCCGCCCACCTGGACACCGTGCCCTCGTACTACACAGCGGACTACCAGCTCACGCATTCCTACGCCCGGCAGCTCCTGTCGTACCCGACGCTGCCGTATACCAGCACCACGGATCCGAACTGGGTCAAGGCCACCACGCCTATCGCGGACATAGCGACCGAGGTGCCGAGCGTCGCCAACGGCGGGATCAGCAGCGACGGGAAGACCTATACGTTCCACATCAAGCCCGGCGTGGACTGGAACACCAGCCCACCGCGGCAGGTCACGTCCCAGGACTTCCTCCGGGAGTACAAGGCCTTCTTCAACCCGGTCAGCCCCGTCGGCAACCCCGTGTACTACGAGAGCACGATCGCCGGGCTCACCGCCTACGCCAACGCTGAGACCGCCTACTTCGCGAAGAAGTCGAACGCGCCGACCGCGACGAACATCACCAACTTCCAGAACACGCATAACATCTCCGGCATCACGACGCCGAACTCGTCGACGATCCAGTTCACGCTGATCTCGCCGGCCAGTGACTTCCTGTCCATGCTGGCGATGCCGTTCACGTCGGCCCGGCCGGTGGAGTACGACAGCTACGTGCCGAACAGCCTGCAGCTTGATACGCACACCATCTCCGACGGCCCGTATCAGATCAGCTCTTACGTCCCCGGTAAGTCGATCACGCTGGTCAGGAACCCGGCCTGGAAGCAGTCCACGGACCCGATCCGGCACGACTACGTGTCCACCATCGTGGATACGCTGGGCGTGACCTCCGCCGAGACCCAGCTGGCCGACATGCAGGCCGGCACCGAGGACGTGATAAGTAGCGACACGCCGATCAACCCGGCGTCGATCCCGTCCCTGGTCGCGTCGAAGGTTCCCAACTTCACGATCTGGGCGAACTCCGACACCTTCCCGTACATAGTGTTCAACCTGCGCAGCCCGGACGCGAATGGCGCCGCGGCCAAACTGCTGGTGCGCCAGGCGGTCGAGTACGGCCTAGACAAGTCGGCCGCGGTGAAGGCCATCGGCGGGCCCGATGTCGCCACGGTCATCAACACGGTGATCCCGCCGGGCAACGTCGGCTACGTGAACAGCAACATCTACCCGGACGACAGCGGGCAGGGCAACGTGGCCATGTGCAAGTCCGACCTGGCCAAGGCCGGATACCCGAATGGCGTCACGCTGACCTACATGTACCCGAACGACTCGTCGAACACCCGGATCTTCACCGCGATCCAGGCGTCGCTGGCGAACTGCGGCATCACGCTGACCGGCAAGCCCGAGCCGGGCTCGTCGTTCTTTACCGACCTAGGTAACTCGCCGGAGAACAACAAGGCCGGCCAGTGGGACATGGGCCAGCCGGGCTGGTTCCCCGACTGGTTCGGCAACAACGGCCGTACCGTCGTCCAGGCGCTGTTCCAGGGTCCGAACTGCGTGATCAACACGGTCAACTACGGCTGCTACAACAGCTCGACCGTGAACTCGCTGATCACCACGGCGGAAGCCGCGACCTCGCTGTCGGCGGCCGGGACCGCCTGGGGGCAGGCCGACCACCAGATCATGTCGGACGCGGCCATCGTGCCCATCATGAGCCAGAATTTCCCGCAGTACTCCAGTGCGCGGGTCAGAGGCATCACCTCCAGCGGTCAGACGTACCCGACGGCGATCTTCGCGCCGGACATCGGCGCTCCCGACATCACCAGCATCTGGCTCGCCGGCAGCTGAGTTCGGAGGTTTAGCATGCAGGCCCGGCCGTACTCCGGCCGGGCCTGCATAGCGGTATCGGTGATGTTATGCAACGCTTGCCGTGTCAGCCGCATACTGCATCGTGGCTGCTGGGCTATGGGCCGGAGGGATGCCTTGACCCTGCTTGAGGTGACGGACCTGACCGTCAGTTTCCCAACCGCGGACGGCGTGGTCCGGGCCGTGCGCGGCGTCTCGTTCGGCGTGGAGGCTGGCCGGACGCTCGGCATCGTCGGCGAGTCGGGAAGCGGCAAGACGGTGCTGACGCAGACGCTGCTCGGGCTTACCCCGGGCGCCGACGTATCGGGTCGCGCCCTGTTCGACGGGACCGACCTGCTGACGCTCACCGAGGACCAGCTGCGGGAGATCCGCGGTGCGCGCATCGCGGTGATTTTCCAGGACCCGCTGACCAGCCTGCATCCGCTGTACAAGGTCGGCTGGCAGATCGCCGAGATGATCCGGGCCCATGACAAGTCGGTGTCCAAGAAACAGGCGCACGAACGGGCCACCGAACTCCTCGGCCGGGTGGGTATCCCGCGCCCGGCCCAGCGGGTGGACGACTACCCGCACCAGTTCTCCGGCGGCATGCGACAGCGGGCGATGATCGCCATGGCGCTGTCGCTTTCGCCGCGGATGATCATCGCGGACGAGCCGACCACGGCGCTCGACGCGACCGTGCAGGCCCAGATCATCGACCTGCTGCTGCGGTTGCAGCAGGAGTCGCACACCGCGCTGATCATGATCACGCATGACCTCGGCGTGGTGGCGGACATCGCGGACGACGTCATGGTCATGTACGCGGGACGGGCGGCGGAGAAGGCGCCCAAGCGGGACGTGTTCTACGCGCCGCACCACCCGTACACCAAGGGACTGCTCGAGTCGATACCGAGCAGTTCCGCCTCTGGCGACCGGCTGCGGCCGATCCCGGGCTCGCCGCCCAGCCTGATCAACCTGCCGTCCGGCTGCAAGTTCCACCCGAGGTGCGGCTACGTGCTCGACCGGTGCCTGACCGAGGAGCCCGGACTGCGGCCGGTCAGCCAGGGCGGCCTGCACAGCTCGGCCTGCTGGCTGCCGGTGCAGGCGGCCGGCCTGAGCGAGCAGGCCGAAGAACTGCGGGCCCAGACGGTACGCGAGGGCCGCGGGGAGGCGGCGGCCGAGGTCTTCGATGCCGAGATCGCCGGGGCCGAGGGGAGCGTGGCCGGGTGAGCGCCATACCAGCCGATACGGGGCCAGCCAGTACGGGATCAGCCAGCACGGCGCCGGAAACAGTCGGCGAGGACGTCCTGGTCAGGGTGGAGAACCTGGTCAAGTACTTCCCGGTGCGCCCGGGCGGCCTGATCCGGCGGACGGTCGGCCAGGTCCATGCGGTGGACGACGTGTCGTTGTCCATCCCGCGCGGCAAGACCCTCGGCCTGGTCGGCGAGACCGGCAGCGGCAAGTCCACGCTCGCCCGCTGCGTCGCGGGGCTGATCCCGGTCAGCTCGGGACGGGTGATCTTTGACGGCCGGGACATCACCAACCTGTCCCGCGGCGCCATGCGCCCGGTGCGCCGCGAGATCCAGATGATCTTCCAGGATCCCTACAGTTCGCTGAACCCCCGGCGGCGCATCGGCGCGATCATCGGCGACCCGTTCGCCATCCACAAGACCGCGACCGGCGCCGAGCGCAAGCGAGCGGTGCAGGAGCTGATGGAGCGGGTCGGGCTCAACCCGGAGCACTACAACCGGTTCCCGGCCGAGTTCTCCGGCGGGCAGCGGCAGCGCATCGGCGTCGCCCGCGCGCTGGCGCTGAAGCCGAAGCTGATTATCTGCGACGAGCCGGTGTCGGCGCTTGACGTGTCGATCCAGGCCCAGGTGCTGAACCTGCTGGCCGACCTGCAGCGCGACTATGGCCTGAGCTACCTGTTCATCGCGCACGACCTGGAGGTCGTGCGGCACGTCAGCAACTCGGTAGCGGTCATGTACCTCGGCCGCATCGGCGAGTCGGGGCCGATACAGCCGGTCTATGGCTCGCCCCGGCACCCGTACACCGTCGCGCTGCTGTCCGCCGCGCCGGCCGCCGACCCGGACGCGGCGGCCGCCAGGCAGCGGATCATCCTGACCGGAGACGTGCCCTCACCGATCGATCCGCCCTCAGGATGCCGGTTCCATCCGCGCTGCCCGAAAGCGGAAGCGGTGTGCGGCCAGCAAGAGCCTCAGCTCGAGGCCAGGGCGGGCGACGCGGCCACCCACCTGACCGCCTGCCACTTTCCCGTCCAAGCGGGCGAGAACCTCGCCGCCGCAGGCAGGAGCGAACCGGCATGAGCATCACCGGGATTGAGGTCGCGGGGCAAGAAATCGCAGCGGGTGAAGGCGCGCTAGACGCCAGCGCCGCAAAGATTCAGGGGCGCAGCCAGTGGCAGCTGACCTGGCGGCGGCTGCGGCGGGACAAGGTGGCCATGGCGGCCCTGGTCGTGATCCTGATTATGGTGGTGCTCGCCCTCGCCGCGCCCGTGTTCGTCTCGATCACCCACCACCCGCCGAACATCGCCTACCCGAACACAGGTGAGGACGCGGCGGGCAACCCGGTGGGGCCCGGTACGGCCGGGTTCTGGCTGGGGACCGACGGCACCGGCCGCGACCTGTTCATCCGGATCCTCTACGGCGCGCGTATCTCGTTGTTCGTGGGCTTCGTCACCACCGCGATCGGCGTGGTGGCGGGTGTATCCGTCGGCCTGATGGCCGGGTACTTCGGCGGATTCATCGACACCGTGCTGGCCCGGTTCACCGACGCGGTGCTCGCGTTTCCCTACGTCGTCCTGGCGCTCGCCCTGGCCGTGGTGCTCGGCCCGAGCCTGATCGTGATCATCGGGGTGATCGCGTTCTTCTCCTGGGCGGCGATCGCCCGGATTGTCCGCGGCCAGACCCTGTCGATCAAGGAAAAAGAGTACATAGAGGCGGCCAGGTCCCTGGGCGCCGGGCCGTTCCGGATCATGTTCCTCGACATCCTGCCCAACCTGCTGGCGCCCGTGCTCGTGCTCGCCACCTTGTACATCCCGACCGCCGTCGTGTTCGAGGCGACGCTCTCCTACCTGGGCCTGGGCATTCAGCCGCCGACCGCAAGCTGGGGCAACATCCTGGCCGACGCGCAGAACTTCTACCAGGTGGCCTGGTGGTACGTCATATTCCCGGCGGCGGCACTGCTCATCACCACGCTCGCCTTCAACCTGTTCGGCGACGGGATCAGGGACGCCATGGACCCGCGGACCGAGCGGGCTTTCGCGGCCGGACGGGCCCGGAGACGCCGCGGCAAGCGCCAGGTGCTCGCCAACGACAGCCAATCTCACCTATCGCACGCGGCACCTTACGTACCCCCGGCGGAAGGCAGCTGACATGGCGATCCTCGGCTTTCTCATCCGGCGCATCCTCACCGGCATCGTGGTCATCTGGCTGGTCTCGACCGGGGCGTTCTTCCTTTTCTTCGCCCGGCCTGTGGACACGGTCGCCCGTCAGCTGGCGGGCCACGCCGCCACCCCGCAGGTCATCGCCCTGGTGATCCATAACCTCGGCCTGGACCAGCCGATCATGGTGCAGTACTGGCACTTCATCGACGGCCTGCTGCACGGGAACCTCGGCTACTCCTACTTCAACCAGGAGGCAGTCACCACGATGCTGAAGCAGGACCTGCCGCCGACCATTTCCCTCGTGATCGGCGGGGTGGTCCTCTGGCTGGTGGCCGGGCTGTCGGTCGGCATCATCAGCGCCACCAGGCCGCGCAGCCTGTTCGACCGGTCCTCCAACGTCGCGGTGCTGATCGGCTTGTCGATGCCGGTGTTCGTAATCGGTGAGCTGCTGATCCTGTTCGTGTTCGTGCCGCTCAACCGGCATGGGTTCACCTGGATCCAGACCGGGTACGCCGGGATCTCGCAGGGGCTGCTTACGTGGGCGGGGCACATGATCCTGCCCTGGATCACGCTCGCGGCCGTGCAGGCGGCCGTCTATACCCGGCTGACCCGCGGCCAGCTACTCGACACGATGGGCGAGGACTACATCAGGACGGCCCGGGCCAAGGGGCTGTCCGAGCGGCGGGTGACCTTCAAGCACGGGGTCCGGGCCGCCCTGACGCCGGTCGTCTCCCAGCTGGGGGTGGACGTGGGCCAGTTGCTCGGCGGCGTCGTCGTGGTCGAGACCGTCTTCGGTCTCGGCGGCCTCGGCCAGGTGGCCGTGCAGGCCATCGACACCGACAACCTGCCGGTGATCATCGGGTTCGTCATCGTCGCGGCCGTGTTCGTGGTGGTGGCCAACATCGTTGTCGACCTGGTCTACGCGCTGCTCGACCCCAGGGTCCGGATCGCCTGACCCGCGGTGAGATTGCCCGAACCGAACCGCGAGGTCTTCCGGCTCGCCCCGCCGCTGATCTTGTGGTGGGTGTGGGTCGCCTTCGCGGTGGCCAACGTCGCCGACTTCGCGATCGAGGGCGCGCCGGCCAGGTTCGCGATCGTGGTGTCGGCGATCCTCGCGACGATCACCGGGCTGGCTTACGCGCTGGCGCTGCGGCCGCGGGTCATCGCCGAGCCGTCCGGTCTGACGATCGTCAACCCGTTCCGCGACCACCACGTGCCCTGGGCGGCCATCACAGCGGTGGACACCGGCGACTGGGTCCGGGTGCATTACGCTGCCGGACAGCCCGGCCCCGCCAGCCCCCCGAGCAGCGCGGCCAGCAAGGCCGTCTCATGCTGGGCGCTCTACATCTCCGCCCGGACCAAGCGCCGGGCCGCCCGGCCCCCCCGACCCGCCCCGCGCCCACGATCCGGTCTGCTGCGTCCCTTGCCGACCAGCAGCGCGTTCGCCGTGCCGGTGCCCGAGCCGGGCTATGCGGAGACGTCCCGGCTGCCCGAGGAGGCGAAGTACCTCGCCTCCCTGCCAGTGGCCAAGGCTATTGCCGTCCGTCTGGACAGCCGCGCGGACCGGGAACGCGCCCGCCGCGGGCCAGACCCAGAAAGCCCGCAGGACGCGGCCGGTCCCGTCACCGCCAGGTGGGCATGGCCCGCGATCGCCGCGGCGGCCCTGCCCGCGCTCGCCCTGCTGATCGCGATTCTGGCCTAGTCGGTCATACCGTCGTTACGCTTCCGGGAGCGACGGCTCGGGGATGGCCTCCTGATGGGAGGGCAGCGTCTCCGACGTCGGCGCCGACTCGGGCAGCGGCGGCGGGGTGCCGCCGAACTCGGGGCACAGCGCCTTGTGGTTGCACCAGTCGCAGAGCCTGCTCGGCCGCGGCCGCCAGTCGCCCGCGTCCCTGGCCCGCTCGATGGCCTTCCACAGCGCCGCCACCTTGCGCTCGGTGGCGAGCAGGTCAGACTCGTCGGGGGAGTAGCGCAGCACCTCGCCCTCGGCCAGGTACATAAGCTGGAGCAGCCGGGGGACCTGGCCGCGCAGCCGCCAGATCACCAGCGCGTAGAACTTCATCTGGAACAGCGCGCTGGCCTCGTAGGCCTCCCGCGGCGCGCGGCCGGTCTTGTAGTCCACGATCCTGATGTCGCCGCTCGGCGCCACGTCCAGCCGGTCGATGTAGCCGCGCAGCCGCAGCCCGGACTCCAGCGTCGTCTCCACGTAGGCCTCGCGTTCGGCGGGCTCGAGCCTGCGCGGGTCCTCCAGGGTGAAGTAGCCGTCCACGATCGCCGTCGAGGATTCGAGCCAGCTGGCCCGTTCGGCTTCAGTGTCGAACAGCGCGGCCAGATCGGGCTCTTCGGCGGCCAGCCGGTCCCATTCGGTGGCCAGCAGCGCCCGGGCGGCCGCCGGGGTCCGGTCGGCGGCCGGCAGGTCGAACAGCCGCTCCAGGGCGGCGTGCACCAGTGTCCCGCGCGCGGTCGCCGCGGTGGGCGGCTCGGGCAGCCGGTCGATCACCCGGAACCGGTACAGCAGCGGGCAGGTCATGAAGTCCGCCGCCCGTGACGGCGACAGCGCCGGTCCTCGGGGGGCATCCGCTTCCTGCTCCGCAGGCAATGTACCGGTCGCCGCTGCTAGTTCATCCACAGAGCCACCGTAGGGCAGGGCACCGACATTCGGGGGGATCTCCGCCGGGCAGCCGGGCACGCCGGGCCGCCGGGCCCGGCCCGACGAGCCTCGCGTCGACCCGAACGACCTGTTGTGCACGTAGCATCGGTAATGTGGCAAGCACGACGCCGGAGAAACCGCCCGCGACGGCGGGCAAGCCACCCAAGCGCCGCGAGGCCGGTCATGGGATCGTCATCGGGCGCCCGTTCGGCATCCCGGTGTACATCTCGCCGTACTGGTTCCTGATCGCCGGCGTCTTCATCCTCATCTACGCCAACGATCTCGCCTCGACCCTGCACGGTTCCACCAGGTTCGTCGTGGCAGCGGCCTTTGTCGTGCTGCTGTACGTGTCCGTGCTCATCCACGAGCTGAGCCACTCGCTGGTCGCCCGCGGCTACGGGCTGCCGGTGCGCCGCATCCTGCTCTACCCGCTCGGCGGGTTCTCCGAGATCGAACGGGAGCCGCCGACGCCCGGCCGGGAGTTCCTGGTCTCCGCGGCGGGCCCGGCCCTGTCGCTGGCCCTGGCCGCCGCCGGATTCGGCCTGATGCACGTGGTCTCGCCGGACACCATCACCGGCACCCTGGTCCACCAGCTCATGTGGGCCAACCTGGTGGTCGGGATCTTCAACCTGCTGCCCGGCCTTCCGCTGGACGGCGGCCGGATGCTGCGCGCGGCGATCTGGAAGCTGACCGGCCGCCCGGCGGCGTCGACCATCGCGGCCGCCTGGGCGGGCCGGGTGATCGCGGTGAGCCTGTTCGTGGTGCCGTTCGTCGCCGGCGTGGTGAACGGGACCGGCGGGGACATGGTCAGCGTGCTGTGGCTGGCGGTGATCGCGGCCTTCATGTGGACCGGCGCCGGGCAGGCCATCAAGGCGACCAGGTTCCGCGAGCGGCTGCCCGCGCTGCAGGCCAGGCGGCTGGCCCGCAAGGCGGTCTCGGTCGCCGCGGACACCCCGCTGGCCGAGGCGATCAGGCGCGCGGACGAGAACCAGGCCCGCGCGGTGGTGATCGTCGACCACGACGACAAGCCGATCGCGATCGTCAACGAGACCGCGGTGATGGCCACCCCGCCGCAGCGCCGACCGTGGATGGAGGCGGGTGCGCTGGCCCGGACGCTCGAGCCGAGCCTGGTGCTGCCGGCCGACCTGTCGGGGATGGCGCTGCTCGACGCGATCCGTCGTGCGCCCGCCACCGAGTACCTGCTTGTCGAGCCGTCTGGCCAGGTCTACGGCGTGCTGGCCACCCGCGACGTCGACCACGCCTTCGCCGGGGTATAACCAAGGATGACCAAACCGCGGCAGGGACCACTTACGCCCGGCGAGCCGGTGCAGCTGACCGATCCCAAGGGGCGCAGCCACCTGATCACACTGCGGGCCGGCGCGTCCTTCCATACCCACCGGGGCACGCTGAGCCACGACGACATCATCGGCGGCCCGGACGGGAACGTGGTCAGGTCCGGGGGCGGCACCCCGTACGTCGTCTTCCGCCCGCTGCTGGCCGACTTCACGCTGGCCGCCAAGCGCGGCGCGGCGGTGGTGTACCCCAAGGACGCGGCGCAGATCGTGGCGTTCGCCGACGTGTTCCCCGGCGCGCGGGTGCTCGAGGCCGGGGCCGGGTCTGGCGCGCTGAGCTGCTGGCTGCTGCGGGCGGCGGGGGAGCAGGGCACCCTGGTCTCGTTCGAGCGCAGGCCCGACTTCGCCGAGATCGCCAGGCGCAACGTGGAGCAGTACTTCGGCGGCCCGCCGCCGGCCTGGCAGCTGGTGATCGGCGAGTTCGGCGGCTCCGGCGACGATCTGGGCCTGGCGGACTTCGACCGGGTCATCCTGGACATGCTCGCCCCGTGGGACTGCGTCGAGGCGGTCGCCTCTGTGCTCGCGCCGGGCGGCCTGGCCTGCTGCTACGTCGCTACCACGACGCAGCTCTCGCGTACCGTGGAGGCGCTGCGCGGGCACGGCGGCTTCGACGAGCCGGCCGCCTGGGAGAGCCTGACCCGCGGCTGGCACGTGGAAGGGCTGGCCGTCCGCCCCGAGCACCGTATGGTGGGCCATACCGGGTTCCTCGTGACGGCGCGGCGGCTCGCGCCCGGGGTGGTCCCCCCGCCGCGGAGGCGGAGGCCCGCGAAAGCGGCACAGGAAGAAGATCACAACGAAGATCATTGATCCGAACGGTCCGATGTGTTACGCACAAGTAACTAGTAACGCCTTGTGATGCGGTTGTGACTGATTGGTATGTTCGCGGGCAGCAAAACAGCGTCGATACGGTGTCAGCAGGTTAGGGAATGCTCGTGAATAGGTAGAGTCCAGTTAACGGTGCAGGAGGAGGTGAGGGCCGTGGCCACCAGAGATGACAGCGGGCGTGCTTCGCGGCACGAGGATGAGGTGAAGAGCCTTACCGCTCAGATCTCCTTCCTTGATGAGGAGATCGCCGTGCTGCGGCGCAGGCTCGCGGATTCGCCCCGGCAGGTCAGGCTCCTTGAGGACAGGCTGCGCGAGACTGAGACGAGCCTGACCGGGGTTTCCGCTCAGAACGAGCGGCTGGCGACGACCCTACGTGAGGCACGCGACCAGATCGTCGCGCTGAAGGAAGAAGTGGACCGGCTGGCCCAGCCGCCGTCCGGGTTCGGCGTCTTCCTCAACGCGAACGAGGACGACACGTGCGACGTGTTCACCGGCGGCCGCAAGATGCGGGTGAACGTATCCCCGAACGTCGAGCTGAGCGAACTGCGCCCAGGCCAGGAAGTCGTGCTCAACGAGGCACTCAACGTCGTCATCTCCCAGTCCTACGAGACGGTGGGCGAGGTCGTCATGCTCAAGGAGGTCCTCGCCGACGCCAAGCGCGCGCTGGTCATCTCCCAGGCCGACGAGGAGCGCGTGGTCCGGCTGGCCGAGCCGCTGCTGAACCAGCCGCTGCGGGCTGGCGACTCGCTGCTGCTGGAGTCCCGGTCGGGGTACGTGTACGAGCGGATCCCCAAGGCCGAGGTGGAGGAGCTCATCCTGGAGGAAGTGCCGGACATCTCCTACCACGACATCGGCGGCCTGGCCGGGCAGATCGAGCAGATCAGGGACGCCATCGAGCTGCCCTACCTGCACGCCGACCTGTTCAAGGAACACAAGCTCAAGCCGCCCAAGGGAGTCCTGCTGTACGGCCCGCCCGGCTGTGGCAAGACGCTGATCGCCAAGGCGGTGGCGAACTCCCTGGCCAAGCAGGTCGCAGCCAAGACGGCGCAGGACGCCAAGACCGATGCCGGGGCCAAGGAAGGCAAGAGCTTCTTCCTCAACATCAAGGGCCCCGAGCTGCTGAACAAGTACGTCGGCGAGACCGAGCGGCACATCAGGCTCGTCTTCCAGCGGGCTCGGGAGAAGGCCAGCGAGGGCATGCCGGTCATCGTGTTCTTCGACGAGATGGACTCGATCTTCCGCACCCGCGGCTCGGGTGTGTCCAGCGACGTGGAGAACACCATCGTGCCCCAGCTGCTCAGCGAGATCGACGGGGTGGAGGGCCTGGAGAACGTCATCGTCATCGGCGCCTCCAACCGCGAGGACATGATCGACCCGGCGATCCTGCGGCCGGGCCGGCTCGACGTCAAGATCAAGATCGAGCGTCCGGACGCCGAGGCGGCCAAGGACATCTTCTCCAAGTACGTCCTGACCGCGCTCCCGCTGCACCCCGACGACATGTCCGAGCACGAGAACTCGGCCCAGGCGACCGTCGATGCGATGATCCTGCGCACGGTCGAGCGGATGTACACCGAGTCCGAGGAGAACAGGTTCCTCGAGGTCACCTACGCCAACGGTGACAAGGAAGTGCTGTACTTCAAGGACTTCAACTCTGGCGCGATGATCGAGAACATCGTCGCCCGGGCCAAGAAGATGGCCATCAAGGAGTTCCTCGACACCGGGCAGAAGGGCATCCGGGTCAGCCACCTGCTGGCCGCGTGCGTCGACGAGTTCAGCGAGAACGAGGACCTGCCGAACACCACCAACCCGGACGACTGGGCTCGCATCTCCGGCAAGAAGGGCGAGCGCATCGTCTACATCAGGACCCTGGTCTCCGGCAAGACAGGGACCGAGGCAGGCCGGTCGATCGACACCGTGGCCAACACCGGGCAGTACCTTTGATGGCTGTTCGCGCTCAGGTCCCCGCGGGGGGGTCTAGGGGGGTCGCCCCCCCTCGGCAAATAGAGCGTGTCAGCATGTCGCCGTCGCCCGTAGCGGCATTAGGCTGCAAGACATGAGCGTTCTTCGCGTGATGGGCACAGAGACTGAATACGGCATCTCTGTGCCCGGCCAGCCTGGTGCCAACGCGATGGTGACCTCATCCCAGATCGTTAACGCCTACCAGGCGGCCACGGCCGCCCGGGCGCGGCGTGCCCGCTGGGATTTCGAGGAGGAGAACCCGCTGCGGGACGCGCGGGGTTTCGACCTGACCCGCGAGGCGGCGGACTCCTCGCAGCTCACCGACGAGGACCTGGGCCTGGCCAACGTCATCCTCACCAACGGCGGGCGGCTGTACGTCGACCACGCGCATCCCGAGTACTCGTCGCCCGAGTGCACGAACCCGCTGTCGGTGGTGATCTGGGACAAGGCCGGCGAGCGGGTCATGGCGGAGGCCGCGGCCAAGGCTGCGACCGTGCCGGGCAGCTCGCCCATCCAGCTGTACAAGAACAACACCGACAACAAGGGCGCCTCCTACGGCTCGCACGAGAACTACCTGATGCGCCGCGGCACCCCGTTCGCCGACATCGTCAAGTTCCTCGTCCCGTTCTTCGTCTCCCGTCAGGTGGTCTGCGGGGCCGGCCGGGTCGGTATCGGCGCCGACGGCCGCGGCTCCGGCTTCCAGATCAGCCAGCGCGCCGACTTCTTCGAGGTCGAGGTCGGCCTGGAGACCACGCTCAAGCGGCCCATCATCAACACCAGGGACGAGCCGCACGCCGACCCGGAGAAATACCGGCGGCTGCACGTGATCATCGGCGACGCCAACATGAGCGAGGTGAGCACCTACCTCAAGGTCGGCACGACCGCGCTGGTGCTCGCGATGATCGAGGACAAGTTCCTGGGCACCGACCTGTCGATCGAGGCCCCGGTGGCCGAGCTGCGCGCGATCTCCCACGACCCGGCCTGCCGCCGCCTGGTCACGCTCAAGGACGGCAGGAAGATGACCGCCGTCCAGCTTCAGGCCGAGTACCTCGAGCTGGCCCGCAAGTTCACCGAGGACAAGTACGGCAACGACGTCGACGACATCACCGCCAACGTCCTGGACCGGTGGGAGTCGGTGCTGAACCGGCTGGCCGATGACCCGATGCTGCTGTCGAAGGAGCTCGACTGGGTGGCCAAGCTCGAGCTGCTCGAAGGCTACCGGACCAGGGACGGGCTGAGCTGGGACAATCCGCGGCTGCAGCTCGTCGACCTGCAGTATTCCGACGTGCGGCAGGACCGCGGCCTGTACAACCGGCTGGCGGCCCGGGGCCGGATGGTGCGGCTGACCGACGACGCTACCGTCGAGCGGGCCATCGAGAACCCGCCCGAGGACACCAGGGCCTACTTCCGCGGCCGCTGCCTGCGGCAGTATCCCGAATCGGTGGCGGCCGCCTCGTGGGATTCGGTGATCTTCGACATCCCAGGGCGTGAGTCGCTGCAGCGCGTCCCCACGCTCGAGCCACTGCGCGGCACCCGGGTGCACGTGGGCGAGCTGCTCGATCGCTGCCGCAGCGCCGCCGAGCTGGTCGCCGCCCTCACTGGTCAGGAGTAGGGAACCGGCGCTGGCTGGCTCACCAGGCCCCCGATCCCCTCTGAGCCCGCAAAACCCCACGAGCCTCTGGATCCCGGCCGGGACTGCGGATCGCGAGTTCGTACCGATTTCAGCCCGGCGGGATTGGGCGGGACTCCCACGGGTGACGATAACGTTGGGACTACGGAGGTAGTGACATGACAACGAAGGACACAGGCGGTCAGCGGCAGACCACGAGGCGCGCCGAGGAGACCGAAGAGGCCGAGGCGGGCAGCACCGAGGAAGTCAGGGAGCGGCACGAAAAGCTCTCCGACGATGTGGACGCGATCCTCGACGAGATCGACGAGGTGCTCGAGGAGAACGCCGAGGAGTTCGTCCGGTCCTACGTGCAAAAGGGCGGCCAGTAGCCAGACCGGTCACAGCACCCGCCGGTTCGCCGTAGGCGGACGCGTCGGCGGCCCTCGCGTCCTGTCGCGCTATGGGGTGGCAGTAGGGTCTGTTGAGTACGTTCGCTATGACTACGGGAGGAGGTCCGCGTTGGGCTCGTATCTTGACCGCAGCCAGTCTGGCCCGTTCGCGGGGGACCCGAGAATGTCCGGCCGGGTGCCGGGCGCCGCAGGCAGTCCTCCTGCGGGGTTCATGAACCGGCAGACCTCCTCGTTCACCGACTTCCTTGCCTCGCATTCACCCGGCCTGCTGCCCGGCGGCACGGTCCCGGCCGAGGTGGTCCAGGGAACGCCCGGCCAGGCCATCCGCGACCTGCCGCACGCCACCACCATCGTGGCCGCCGTCTGCGACGGCGGGGTGATCCTGGCCGGCGACCGGCGGGCCACCGCCGGAAGCATGATCGCGAAGCGGGACGTGGAGAAGGTCTTCCGCAGCGACGAGTTCTCCGCCATGGGCTACGCGGGCACCGGCAGCGTGGGGATCGAGTTCGTCCGGCTGTTCCAGGTCGAGCTCGAACACTACGAGAAGATGGAAGGCCGGTCGCTGTCCCTGGAGGGCAAGGCGAACCGCCTGGCCTTCATGGTCAGGGGGAACCTCGGCGCGGCCATGCAGGGGCTCGTGGTGGTGCCGCTGTTCGTCGGCTACGACGAGGACTCCGGGCACGGCCGGATCTTCAGCTACGACGTGGCTGGCGGCCCGTACGAGGAGAGCAGGTTCTACTCCATCGGCTCGGGGTCGTTGTTCGCCCGCGGCGCGCTGAAGAAGCTCTACGTCGACAACATGCCGCCGCGCGACGCCGTGCTGGCCTGCGTGCAGGCGCTGTACGACGCCGCCGACGACGATTCGGCGACCGGCGGCCCGGACCTGACCAGGCGCATCTTCCCCGTCGTCGCCACGGTCACGGCCGACGGCTTCAGGAAGCTGCCGGAAGCCGAGGCCGAGGCAGTCGCGCAGGACGTCGTGCAGAGCCGGATGATCAGGCCAGACGGCCCGTCCGCCCCGCTCCTGAACAGCTAGCCAGCCCATCCCGCTCCAGCCCGACCGAATCACCTAGGTAAAGGAAGCATCCGCGGTGTCAATGCCGTTCTACGTGTCACCAGAACAGCAGATGCGGGACAAGGCCGACTATGCGCGGAAGGGCATCGCGCGCGGCCGCAGCTGCGTCGTGCTGCAGTACGCGGGCGGAATCTTGATGGTGGCGCCCAACTCGTCGAGTGCGCTGCACAAGATCAGCGAGATCTACGACAGGATCGCGTTCGCCGCGGTTGGCAGGTACAACGAATACGAGAACCTGCGCAAGGCCGGGGTCACCTACGCCGACATCACCGGCTACCAGTTTGACCGGCACGATGTGACGGCACGCGGCATCGCCAACTACTACGCCTCGAACCTGGGCACGATCTTCACCGAGAGCCCGAAGCCCTGGGAGGTGGAGATCGTCGTCGCCGAGGTGGGCACGCAGCCGGACGACGACCAGATCTACCGGATCACGTTCGACGGGTCGGTGACCGACGAGCCAGGCTTCGTCGCCTTCGGCGGCCAGGCCGACCTGGTGTCCGCCGCGCTGAAGGAGCACTATTCGGAGGGCATGTCCCTGTCCGAGGCCTTCGCCGCCGCGCTGTCCGCGCTGTCCGCGCCCGGCAACGGCGAACGCACCGAGTTCGTGGCCTCTCAGCTGGAGGTGGCCATCCTGGAGCGCGCCCGCGACCACCGGACCTTCCGCCGCATCCGCGCCGCCCGCCTGGAAGAGCTCATGGCCGAAGCCCGCTCCGCGTCCGACGGCCCCGCGTCCGACTCGGCGCCCGAGGGCTCGTCTCCCTCCGCTGCGTCCGGTCCCTCGGCCCCGTCTGTCCCCAGCGACTCCGGCCCCGCTACCGGCCCTGACCCGTCCAGCTCCGACCGCGGCACCGGCCTAGGCGGCGGCAGCCCCCTCTAGCTACCCCAGGTCCGGGTGCCGGACGGCTCAGAGCGGGATGTTGGCGTGGTTGCCCTTCAACTGCGGAGCTTCGGCGATGGCCTGGGCCAGTTCGCGGCGGGTCTGGCTGGGCTCGATGATCGCGTCGATGACACCGAGGTCGAGGGCGCGCTGCAGGCCGCCCGCGGTTGCCTCGTGCTCGGCGGCTAGCT